>CAJJTI010000057.1 GCA_905194705.1 uncultured Solobacterium sp.
ATGAGCTATGATATAAGCACTTAATAAATCTCTTTGAACTATAATTTCTTCATCCAATTTAACCAGTCTATCTTTTAATTGTTTCTTTTTATAAGTTCCATCTATCGGATTGTATTGACTTGCCTTAACCTTAAAGGTATTTATTTTCTTTAATTCTAAATTTTTATATTTGAGTTTCCTATCAATAATTGATAACAGCATGCCTGGTGCTCTATTTTTTATTGTTTTGCCATATCTCTTTTTAGAATTGATTTTCCCATTTTTATTGATGGTAGTTTTCAAACTTCTTTTTTGCAAACCTTTAAAGTTCATTTTTTCTACACGAATATCAGTACTTTTAGCTATTATTTGATTAGCCAGTATTTCATGAGATTGTTTTCTCTTAACAGACAGTTTGCGATATTCATCTTTCAGTTTTGCCTGAATCTTTATATAGTTTTTAGATTTATACCATTTATGTTTGCTCTTGGTTATAGTTCCGTCTTCATTATAGTTATATGGATTGTTGGCTCTTCTAGATCTGTCCAGCTTGCGGGATAATACTCTAATTTTATGTTCATCTTCTTTACAATTTGGTGCTAGTTCTTTTAATTTAGCTTCATTACTACTTACAATAGCTATAGTACTTGTACCTATATCGATACCTTGTACTTTTGAACTTTCACCATATTGTCTATTTTTACTTGGTGGTGTTCCTTTAAGAATGAGTTGAACAAACCATCTTCGTTTACCTCTTATTGTTTTGGAGTAGATTCTAACGTATTTAACTTTATCTAATAAAGCTGATTGAGCATAAATGTCGTTTCTTTTAATTTTGAGTTTGTATTTATATTTGCCATAGCTGATTGATAAATCATCATCACAATAATGAAGTTTAGAAGTAGATGATTTTCCCTCTATTGAGAAGCTATCATATTTACTCTTAAAGTTAACTTTATCAGCTTGATGATATTTTAATTTCTCAATTGTCTTAAAAGCTCTTGTAGCTATTTTTTGACATTCATGAGAACCTAACTTTTTATTAAAGTATTCATAAGCTTTTTTGACATATTCATGCATGCTGTATTCAGAATATCCATAACTTAAAGCTATATCATTTAATTGTTTATTTAATTCCTTCTTATTATTGGAAGTCTTATATTCTATTAACAGTTCTTGATACTTTCTGTCATGAATTAGTTTATGATATCGTTTTAAGCATTCGTTCAGGCAGTCATTGTAAACAGCTTTGGCTGTCTTTTCCAGTTTATCTAAAACACTAGAAGGATTATCATTATCAAAAGCTAATTCATATGCAATTACATAAGTTGCTGTATTATATTTAGCCATGACAATCTCCTTTTGCACCTTATTTAATTCTTTTCTGTTGGCTCTCTATATACTTTTTTATTGAATCTTCACTAATATGACCAACAGAACAAGAAAAATAACTTCTAGTCCATAATGAAGGCATACTTGATTTTAGAAATGGAAACTCTTCTCTTAATATATGAGAACTTTTGCCTTTAAATTGCTTAACAACTTTATGAAGCATTAATCTAGGATCAAATTCTATAAACATATGTACATGGTCTGGCATAATTTCTAAAGCTTTAATTTCAACATCCATCTTATCTGCTTCATCATAAAATATTTCTTTTAAACGTTTTTCAACATTACCAGTTAATACAGGTTTCCTATACTTTGGAGAAAATATAATATGAAACTGATTTTTATAAACTATTCCATTTTTATGTGTATATTCATTCATAGATTTATCCTCAATAATATTATACTACGCTCGATAGATAATTATTAAAATATCTAACAAAAATATTTAAACAAAAAAGCGTTCATCCCATCGACTAAAGTCATGGGCTTTCCGTCCTATTTCTTGTAACCAAACTACACCAGAACCCGGACCGCCGTTTGTTAGAAATAATACTGGTCTATTTTCTCCACCAGAAACATATGAGAAAGTCGTAATTTCTGTACCATCTTCAAAAGTTCCTTTTTCAAAAGCAAAAGTATACTTTACATCTGAATCATTTAACTTGATTGAATCTTCTTGCGTTCTAATAGCTTCATATTCTTCGATTTCCACAGCCTTATCCTTTCGCTACTAATTTAGTCAACTTTATTCTACTTTCTAATTCTCTTGCAGAAAGTCTCAACGCACCATGCGCTAATGCTGCATTTTGAATTAAGTTATCACTTGTCGCTACAACAATCGTATAATCTTTTCTTAGATCACTTGAAGCTTTTTCAATATAACTGTCTGCAGATTGTCCATATTTTGTATAAACAACTGTCATATCTCTACCTTTCTTAAAGGTACTACCTGGATTATCTTTTACTTTATAGCCATCAAAGACAAGTATTACTCTAGATTTAATATAAGCCTGATAGTTGTAAATTATATCAATAAGCATTTCTCTAGCTGTTGTAATATCTGTTTCACTTATCTCATTTAACTCATCCCACGAAAAGATCATGTTATAACCATCAATGATATAACATTGTGGTTTTAATGGTTCTGTCTTTCGTTGTTCTTCTTTGTTATCTTCTTTCTTTTTTACTACCTGCTTGTTAGTATTTTTATTATTTCCACCAGCAGATTCTAAAATATGTTTTAAATCTTTTTCTTCGATTTTTACTTTTTCATTTTGTTGTAGAACTGAATCAGACTTTTCTCTAATTTCAATATGCATTAAATCATCTGCTTCAAACCATGGCACAAAGTATCCTGAACCATGACTGCAGAAGACTGATCCTGAAGGATTTCTTAAATCACTGTCGGGATTGTAACGAGATTTTTCAGCCAGCTTTTCACTATCCTCACTCGGAAAATATTCTGTTTTTTGATAACTGTATCTTCCTCTACCTTTTGTATATGCTACAACATCATTTTGATAATTGAGTAGTAACCTGACAGGACCTTTTCCCGTAATTGTAATTGTTTCCAAACCTTCATCATTGAATTCTGTTGTACATTCTCTTTTTTCTAAATCAAATAGAGCAAAGGACAACTTATCTCTAGGTACAACGAGTGTAAAGAAATAGTATGGTTCAAGAAGAACGCTTTCCGCTTTCATTAAGCCTTGCCTTACGGCACGAATACTCGCTTCTCTAAAGTCACCACTTTCTGTATGTTTAATATTTCCTCTACCTGCAAGTAATGTAATTTTTACATCTGTTAATAAAGAACCCGTCAATACACCACGATGTCTAAATGATGATAATGCGGATAAAATCATTCTTTGCCATGCTAGAGATAATGAATCTCTTGTACATTCATTACTAATTACTATGCCACTACCATGTGGTAAAGGATCTAAGCGAACATGTACTTCAGCATAATGACGAAGTGGTTCAAAGTGGCCTCGACCTATCACACTATTTCTGATTGTTTCTTTATAGACAATTCTTCCTTCGGTAAAAGTTACATATATCCCACACGCCTGATATATTCTTTTCTGCAGAATCTCCATCTGCATTTCACCCATAATACGTATATGTATCTTTTTTGTTAGAGGATTAATTGATAATTGCAGTTGTGGGTCTTCATTTGCTAACTTTTTGCAAGTTTCAGATAACTCTAAAACATTAGCTTCTTTCGGATATACAAGTTCATAATCCATAACTGGATTTAGTAATGGTTTTTCATGATCTTTCTCATTACCAAGTCCCTGTCCTGCTTCAAAAGAAGATAACCCCTTTAATGCACAGATATCTCCTGCAAATACTTCATCTTTTAACTCATATGTTAAACCGTTATAGATTCTAATCTGATCTACTTTTTCTTCACCGATTTTTGTTTTTACTTTTAATGATCCACCCGTTAATTTGATATGTGTTAACTTGGTGCCATCTTTATCTTCATCGACTTTATATACAATCGCACCAAATTCTTCTCCATATTCTTTATCAATAGAACTGAAACAAATCGTATCTAAAAGCTCTTTAATTCCTTCTACTTTTAAAGCAGAACCAAAAATACATGGAAATACTTTTCTTTCAAATACCGCTTCTTGGATATGTTCTAAAGAGATGCTGCTTGTATCAATATATTCATTCAACAAAGCATCTGAACACATGGCAATCTTTTCATCTGAATCTTCATCTTGAAAATTAACACAATGTTCAGAAAAGTGCTTGTTCAGATCACTCATCAATTCTTCTTTTGTTAGATACGAAATATCCATCTTATTCACAAAAACAATTGATGGAATATGATAATGTTCTAAACATTTCCAAATAGTTTCTGAGTGACTCTGTACACCATCTTGACCGTTAATTAATATCACAGCTAAATCTAAAGCCTGCAAACTTCTTTCCATTTCACTGGAGAAATCAACATGTCCTGGTGTATCAATCACATAGATATCCGTATCATTTATATGAAGATTCGCTTCCTTCGCGTAGATAGTGATACCATGATTTCTTTCTTCTTCATCATAGTCAAGAAAGGCATCACGATGATCTACGCGCCCTAGTTTTTTTATTTTGCCTGCTGTATAAAGCATTGCTTCGATGCATGTCGTTTTCCCAGCATCAACGTGGGCAAGTATACCAATAACTATTTTTTTCATTTTTTATTTTCTTTCATTTCATCTAATAGTTTTAATAATTCTTCCTTGCCACTTTGATATTCATGCATATCTAATTCCGGGAAAGCTTTCATTAAACGTACAACTGACTTCTTTCTCGTTTCAATATTTTCTCTTGTCTCACGAATTGTTCTTTCATATTGAACTTTCCTCAGAAGTAAATCATCTTTAACTTTTTCTTTAACTAATTCTCCCTGAACTTGTGACTCACCTATCTTCTGGCTTGTCTTAAGGGCTTCTTCACCTACTCTTGTACTAATCGCATCACTTACAATTCTTAATGAAGCTTTAGCATCTTCAAGTTGTTTGATTTGTTTATTCAAGCCAAGAATTGTTGATACCGTTACAATCAAATCAATAAAATATACAACAAATAACGCCGCAATTATCCACCATCCTATTTTTTCAGGAATTAAATGAACTGAAAACTTTTCTACAAGAGGATGAATAACATGCATGATAAATACAACACCTATTCCCCAGATAATTGAAAATCTTAAACAGATATAACCATGTAAATTGAACTTTTCTTTACTGTAATCCCACCATTTTGTATGGAATAACTTATCTAAAACCCAACCACCAAATAATTCAATTACTGTAGAAAATACAGCACCTATCACAAAAAGAAATAAACCACTGGCTTCTTGTAAATTGCCTACATTAATATGATTAAAGAATAGTAATACCGCTACCATACCAAATCCATAAATAGGACATACTGGGCCGTTCAAGAAACCTCTATTAACGATTTTTCCTTTCGTCACCGCCTGGAATATTACTTCAACAAGCCAACCAACAAAGGAATAAATAATAAAGTATGAAGCTAATGCATAATAATCAATTACCATATTTTTTACCTACTTCCTTTCCTTTAATATATCTCCAATTATTTTTGATAAATTTTTAATTTCAGTATTGATTGAACCTTGTGCGTAGTTATTTTTTCCGCCACCTTTACCATTTAAAAGTTGATTTATTTTCTTACTTACTTCCGTTACATTTTCATTTTTACTTGTTAGTAGATATAAATAACTATCTTCATCTTTTTTTGCAACAACACATACAATACTTGCTTTTTCACTTAACGCATTAGCATATTCTCTTATACTTTGCATCGTAAAAGGATATTCAAGTATGTCATATAGATAATCATTTTCTTGTTTATTTAAAGCTCTTTCTTTCAAATATTGATTAGATAAATTAATAAATTGTTTTTGAAGAGTTAATAATTGTTCATTTTGTTTTTCAACAGCTTTATATACCCCATCACTTTGAACAGAAAACATTTGATATAAAGCTGTATTTTGTTTCTGAATCATACAGTAATCTTTTAAAGCACGATTACCACATTTCATTTCAATACGTGTTCCAGTTTTATGTTTTTCAAAACTGAGAATTTTAATTAAATTCACTTCTGCAGTAGTTTTTACATGTGTGCCACAACATGCACATATATCTACATCATCTATAGATATAATTCTAACTTTGCCAGACAATTCTTTCTTAGAACGAAATTCAAGTTTTTCTAATTCTTGATTATCAGGATAACTTTCCACAACTGGTATATTTTGATGTATTGCATCATTGATTAAAAATTCAATTTTTTCAATATCTTCTTCTTTTAATACACCATCATAATCTGCCTGTATTTTCTCTTCATCCATATGAAAACCAACATTTTCATATCCATATAATTTATGAATTGTTCCTGAAAGAATATGTTCTCCCGTATGATTTTGCATGTGATCAAATCTTCTATTCCAGTCAATTTTTAGATGGACATTTTCATTAATAATTAATGGTTTGTCCACATAATGCACAATTTCATCATTTTCTCGTTTTACATTAGTAACTTTTGCATCATTAATCATTCCTAAATCTGAAGACTGTCCACCACCCTCTGGATAAAAGATTGTTTCTTCTAATATTACTTTATATACATCTTTATCTTTTACACAGGATACTACTTTTGTATCACACTCTTTTAGATATGCATTTTTATAAAATAGTTCTTTTTCACTAAACATAATTTCACCTGATATTTATACCTTTATGATAAGACATTTTTAACATAAATAGTTTTATGACGAAAATATTTTTACATTTTCTTACATCTATATACCTGTCTTTTTATAAACATCCAGCAAAAAACCCACTACTCTCGAGTGATAGGATGAATGCATTTAATAAACTAAAGTTTTACTGTAAATGGCAAGCTTTAATGAATAATTCTATAATATATACATAGGATAATTCTGGTTCTATAGAAAGGAGAAGCTTATGTATCTTACAGTAAAACAACAGGTAAAACATCTTTCAAAAGAAGACTATAAATCAATCAGAGAACTTTGCCATATTGCTAAAAACTTGACTAATCAAGCAATCTACAATGTAAGACAATACTATTTTGATGAAGGTAAATATCTTAGTTATGAAAAAACTATGCTCTTCTAAAGTCATCTGAAAACTATAAATTGCTTAATTCAAATATGGCTCAACAGATACTTAAAGAAGTAGATGGAAGTTTCAAATCATTTTTTGGACTTTTGAAACTTGCTCAAAATGGTAAATATACTTTCAAAGATTGTAAATTACCTCGTTATCTTCCGAAAGATGGATATACTACACTTGTCATTGGCTTTGTAAGACTTAATGGAAATAAGTTGCGGCTTCCATTTTCAAATACTTACAAGAAGACACATAAGAGTGTTGAAATTACAATACCACCTGTTCTGCTTGATAAAATAGTTAAAGAAATACGTATAATACCAAAGGCAAATGCCAGGTTCTTTGAAATTCAGTACATCTATGAAGCTGAAAATATTCAAAGAAATCTAAATCAAAACAATACACTGGCTTTAGATTTAGGTATAAATAATCTCGTAACTGCTGTATCAAGTGAAGGTAAGACGTTTATTATAGATGGAAGAAGACTTAAATCCATCAACCAGTGGTATAACAAACGTAATGCTTATTTACAATCCATTAAAGACAGACAACACTTAGGATACAAACCGACAAACAGGCAAAAAGCCAATACCAGAGATAGAAATAATAAAGTGAATGATTATATGAATAAAGCGTCTCGTAAAATCATAGAGTATTGTATTTCTAATGATATAGGAACTCTTGTGGCTGGCTATAATGAAACATTCCAACATAGCTCAGATATAGGAAAAACTAACAATCAAAACTTTGTGAATATCCCATATGGTCAACTGCAATCTAAATTAGAGTATCTATGTGAATTGAATGGTATTGTCTTTGTGAAACAGGAAGAAAGTTATACATCAAAATCTTCATTCTGGGATAGAGATGAACTTCCAGTCTACAATGATGATAATATTAAAACTTACTCGTTCAGTGGTATTAGAATCCATAGAGGAATGTATCAATGCAAGAATGGTAAATGTTTAAATGCTGATGTAAATGGAGCATTAAATATACTACGTAAAAGTAATGTTGTGTCCTTAGAAGGACTATACACTAGAGGCGAAGTGGATACGCCTGTAAGAATAAGGATTGCCTGAGCAAACACAGGTGGAAACTTAAATATCAAACTTCTTAAAAAGAGCCAAATGGCTCTACAAAGCCTACCTCCTTTAGGTGGTGGGTAGTTCACTATCACAGGATGCGAAAATTGAATCAGGTAAAATCATGTTTCAAGATAAGGATATAACGCAATATCTAGATATTAGTTTCATTGATTATCAAGATTCAATGCAGTGTATTCGTGGAAAAGAAATTAGCATGATATTTCAAAATCCTGCAAATTACTTTGATCCAACAATGAAAATCGGAAAACAAATTTATGAGACATTATGTGCTCATGATAAAATTCCTTTATTAGAGAGAAAGAAAAGAGCAATCAGTTTACTTGAAGAGTTTCAGGTTCCTGATCCTTCAAGAGCATTAAAGAAATATCTTGTAGAATTATCTATTGGAACTTTACAAAAAATAGCTATTGCTTTGGCATTTGTTCATAAGCCAAAATTAATATTAGCTGATGAACCATTCAGCAGTATTGATGAATTAAGTAAACAGTCTTTAATTCAAATATTTAAGAAATATCAGAAAAAATATGGTATAACCATCTTACACAGTCTGCATGATTTGAATGATATAAAAGAATTATGTGATTATGCTTATTTTATGAAAGATGGAGAAATCATTTATCAAGATTCTTTAACAAATTTATTTAATCAAAAAGAAAATGAAGATGTAGTAGATTTTATATCTTCTAAATAAAATTAATAGCAAATTCAAATACAGGAGGATAAAGAAATGTTGTTAATTAAAAATGGACTTATTCATGATTTAGTCAATAAGGAACCATACCTTGGTGAAGTACTATGTGATGGTACAAAAATTAAAGCCATTGGTAAAACAGTAGAAGCACCTAGTGATGTAAAAGTATTGGATGCTGGAGGGATGAATGTATATCCTGGTTTTATTGATGCTCACAGCCATTTAGGATTAGATGGTTATGGAATTGGTTTTGAGGGACAAGACTACAATGAAATGAATGATATTTGCACACCTCAACTTCGTACTATCGATAGTTTTAATCCACTAGACCCAACAGTCAGTCAAGCAATGGAAGCAGGTGTAACTTGTGTTGCAACAGGACAGGGAAGCTCTAACGCTATTGGTGGTACATGGATTGCCGTTAAGACTGTAGGAACATGTGTTGATGATATGATTGTAAAAGATCCAGTCGCAATGAAATGTGCCTTAGGAGAAAACCCTAAGAGATGCTATAAAGACAAGGGTAACTATGCCCGTATGACAACAGCTTTCCATTTACGTGAAATGATCTTAAAAGCTAAAGATTATAAAGCTAGAAAAGATGCAGCTAATGGTGATGTAACAAAAATGCCAGCATATGACATGAAGTGTGAAGCGATGATTCCTGTATTAAATAGAGAAATTCCTCTAAAGATACATGCTCACCAGGCAAATGATATTTTGACAGCTATTCGTATTGCTAAAGAATTTGATTTGAAGTTAACTCTTGAACATGTTACAGAAGGTCATTTAATTGTAGATACATTAGCTAAATATAAAGATGAAGTACCAATGGCAGTAGGACCAACACTTACTCATGCAAGTAAATTTGAACTTCAAAATAAATCTTGGACTACTCCAGCAGTATTATCAAATGCTGGCTGTATGGTATCTATTATTACTGATGCTCCAGTTATTCCTCTTCAACATTTACCACTATGTGCAAGCCTTGCTGTAAAAGCAGGAATGGATCCATATGAAGCTTTAAAAGCTATCACAATTAATCCTGCTCGTCATATTGGTATTGAAGATAGAGTTGGTTCATTAGAAGTAGGTAAAGATGCAGATGTAATTATCTATAATGGTGATCCATTTGATGTTGCAAGTACTTGCGAGCATGTTGTAATTAATGGTGAACTCGTTAAATAATCAATAAATAATCAATAAATAATAAATAGACTAGTTATGGGAACAGTGAATAAACTACTGTTCCTGTTTTTCTTTTAGAAAGATATAATAAAACAAAAATAAATGGAGATATACTATGGCTTTTGATTTTAAAAAAGAATATAAAGAATTTTACATGCCAAAAAATAAACCGGAGATAGTTAATGTTCCTGCAATGAATTATATTGCTGTTAGAGGTAAGGGGGATCCTAATGAAGAAAATGGATCATACCAGAAAGCAATCGTTATCCTTTATGCTGTAGCATATACTTTGAAAATGAGCTATAAAACTAATTATAAAATAGATGGTTTCTTTGAGTAAGTTGTACCACCATTAGAAGGTTTCTGGTGGCAAGATCATACTGATATTGTGGATTATACTGATAAATCTACATTTAACTGGATTTCGGTTATCCGCTTACCTGATTTTATAACAAAAAAAGATTTTGATTGGGCAGTTGAAACCGCTCAAAAAAAGAAAAATATTGATTGTACTTCGGCAGAATTTTTAACTCTAGAAGAAGGTTTATGTGTTCAAATGATGCATTTTGGCTCATTTGATGATGAACCTCAAAGTGTATC
>CAJJTI010000058.1 GCA_905194705.1 uncultured Solobacterium sp.
TTAAATATAAGTGAAGGGAAGAAGGACAATTTAAAAATTTAAGGGGGTCATTACTATGAAGGAGACTTCTTCCCTACATATATATAATTAGTAAAAAATTTGTAAATCCTCAAAAATAAGTAAAAATATTTTATTTTCATTTACAATGATTTTGTAAGTAAGGCAAAGGAGACTTCTATGTTACAAAATATCGCAGACACAATGTTAGGAAAGCACGAGTATGATTTAGTGATTCAAAATGTACAGATTGTTAATGTATATAACGATGCAATTCGTAAAGGTGAAATTGGAATTGTAGAAGGTAAAATTGGAGAAATCAGCTATAATACAAATCACTTAAAAGGCAAAAAGACAATAGACGGTAATAACAAATATGCTATACCAGGTTTTATCGATTCTCATATGCATTTAGAAAGCAGTATGTTAACACCTAATCATTTTGCTGAGATTGCTTTATCATGTGGCACAACTACAGTAGCTGCAGATCCTCACGAAATTGCAAATGTCATGGGAATTAAGGGTGTTAAAAGTTTAGTGGAAGCTTGTTTAGATTTACCACTTAATGTATATGTGTTTGCACCATCAACCATTCCTTCTTTACCAGGATTTGAGTCATCTGGTTTTGATGTTACAGGCAAAGAAATAGATGAAATGTTAAATCTTAAAGGGGTTATTGGTCTTGGCGAAGTAATGGATTTTAATGCGGTCAGTCATGGTGAAAAAAGAATGATTGATATTATTCAAGCAGCTACTGATAAAGGTGTATTACTTGATGGTCACGTGGCTGCTTTAACAGGAAAAGATTTGCAGATTTTTAGAGCTATGGGCATTGATAGTGATCATACTTTAGGAACTGCAGAAAAACTATTAGAAGAATTATCTCTAGGTTTTACAGTTCAAATTCAGGAAGGTAGATTAAATAAAGAATTAGTAAAAGCGATGAATGAAGCGACAATAAGTGATCGTATATGTATTGTGACAGACGATGTACCATTACCTAGACTTATCGAACACGGACATATGAATTATGTTGTAGAAAGAGCGATAGAACTTGGATTAGATCCAGTTAAAGCTATTCGTTTTGCAACTATCAATGGTGCTACTAGACTTCGCTTATATCATACAGGAGCTATTGCCCCGGGAAATGATGCAGATATTCAACTTGTAGAAGATTTAAGACATCCTAAACCAGAAGTTGTTATTAAAGACGGTAATATTGTTTATGAAGATAACAAGTTTAAAGTAGAAATACCTGCTTATATTATTCCTGAAGATTTAAAGGGATCAGTTAATGTGAAAACAGTAACAACTGACGATTTTAAAATAACAGTACCAGTTTCTAAGGGATTTAAAGGTGGTACAGCTATCATCAATACCATGAAACAAGATGGTTCTTCAATTTATACAAAACTAGTACAAAAAGAAGTAAATATTTCTGAAGAACATGATGGTAAAGCAGTAGTAGAAACTAGTCCATATCTAAAAATGGCTGTATTTAACCGGTATGGAACATATAAACATAGCTTAGGTATTATTGACGGTATGAGTAATGTACAGGGAGCTATAGCTATAACTTATGGTCACGACGCACATAATCTAACAGTATATGGTGGTAATGATAAAGATATGGTTGTTGCGGCAAATGCAGTTATTCAATCTAATGGTGGTATTTGCGCAGTAAGAAATCAGAAAGTATTATCTTTAATTCCTTTACCAATGGCAGGTTTATTATCTGATTTATCGATAGAAGATTTATATCAAGAAATGAAACAATTACTACTTCACGCAGAAGAAATGGGTTTTGTTCATCAAAATCTTTTAACTTTCTTAACTTTAATGACATTAGCTGTTTCTCCAGATGTTAAGTTATCAGATCTTGGTTTAGTTGACGTAATCAATAAGAAGTTTTTACCTTTAGTAGTGTGTGTTAAAGAAAATAATTAAATCAACTAATACCACTATTTATTTAACGGATATATATGAATATTGTAATATGTATATCTTTTTCTAGCATAACGAACTAAAATAAGGGCAATAAACGAAGGGAAAATAATATTATGAAAAAGGACAAAGGAGTTGTAAAGCTGCCAGAAAAACTTGGTTATATGGCGTATTCAACATCAGCTAACATTGTATTTAATTTTAAGAGTCTTTATTATTTGATTTTCTTAACAAATGTTCTTCAAATACCAGTTCTTACAGCAGGTACAATGATGACATTAGGAACAATATGGGATGTTACAAATGATCCTATTATTGGTGTGTTTGCAGGTAATGTTAAATTCAAATCAAAAGAGAAAATTAGACCATATCTATTAGTGATTGCGATTCCTTGGGCTTTAGGTTTAATTCTCTTATTTACGGACTTTAACTTAACACAAACACTTGCAGTCATTGTCAGTTTACTTATTTTCTTCTTTTATGAAATTGCTAATACCTTCAGGGGTATTGTTTACAATGGCCTAGGGGCTTTAGCAAGTGACAACGATGACGATAGAAAGTCAATCAATGCCTTTAGATCGTTAGGTGCATGTCTTGGTTCAGGAATTGGTGCAGTAGCAGTCACACCTATTGTTCGCTTGTTTGGTGGCTTACAGGAGAAAAATGCCATTATAGGTAAAGGGGATGCAAGAGCCTTATTTTTAACAGCTCTAGTCATGGGTGGCCTTTGTGTATTTGGTTGTCTAGTACATTACTTTACATCTAAAGAAAGAGTACAGGAAAAAGAAGAACATGATGATTCAGTATCAATTAAAGATACCTACAAGATGTTATTTAAATGTAAGTCATGGGTTTGGAATATGCTTTATATCATGGGTTACGGTATTTGTAATACTTTAATTATGTCAGCGATTAACTATTACGCTGCTTATATTCTTGGCTCAAGCAGTAAAGCTACACCAATTCTAGCAGCTTACTTAGTTGTATCAATTATCATGTCACTATTAACACCTAAGATTGATACATTATTAGGAAGAAAGAAAACAATGTACCTAGGTGTTATTTCACAGATTGTAGGTAAAGTAATCTTTATGCTTAATCCAACAAATGAAATATTCATTTATATCAATGCAATCAGTGTTGGCTTTGGGGCGACAATTACATTTATCATGTTAAATCAAAATAGAAATAATATTTCTGATGTTGTAGAAATTCAAAATCATAGAAGATTAGACGCAATGGTTTCTACTGGTGATAACTTAGCAAGTAAACTTGCAGAAGCACTAGTTACACAACTTATGGCTTTTGCCCTTGCTGCAGCAGGATTTAATGAAGCTTTGAAAATTAACCAGACAGTAGCGACAAAGAATGTAATTTGTGGATTATTAGGATTAGTTCCTTGTATTGTATTAGTAGGAATGTTAATAACAATTCGTTTTCTAGATATTGAAAAAGAAAAGAAAGAATCATTAGAAAGAGAAGGACTACGCGTATGAATACACATGTATTAGCACAAGATGAAGCAATGATTAAAAGCCTTGAATCAATGAAAAGAGTTGATGAAAAGGGATACTTGTATCACATGGAATGTAATTATGATTATTACAAATTATCACCACAATTATTAAAAGTAATAGATGCAGGATGCTCTACTTTCTTTACCAAAAATCTAAATAATGAATATATCTTATGTAGAAACTATGATTATAGTCACTTCTTACATAATGATAGACATAATGATAGAACAGGAATTAATGTCATTGTGGAAGGTAGAAATCCTAATGCGAAATACAAGTCTATTGGTGTATGTGATGCTTTCTGGTTGGATTATCAAAATGGCACTTATGGTAATGGTAGCTTTGATGATGGTAAAACAGATTTATCAGCTGCTTTACTATGTCCATATTTATGCATGGATGGTATGAATGAGACGGGACTTTGTGTAAGTGTCATGGCATTATCTGTTAAAGGAAAGTGGGAAGAAATACCATTTGATACATACAAAGATAAATTAAAGTATGGTGTTCAACCGTATGTCTTAGAAAATCCTGGAGAAGAGCCACTAGACGATTATATTTATATGGCAGATGCCGCTATTGCAATAAATACACATGATTCTAGAGCCTGGATTGCTCATGCGGACATGTTTAGAACAACCATGGAAAATAAGAAAACACTGCTACCTCCAATCCTGATGAGAATGATTTTAGATAACTGTAAATCAGTCGAAGAAGGAATTGCCCTAGCTGATAATTTCAATATTACCGCTACAGGACCAGGCAGTGCATATCATATTATGCTGGCGGATAAATCTGGTGCTTCAAAGCTATTAGAGTGGGTAGATAACAAAATGGTTGTGATTGATATCAATCATGCGACTAACCACTATGTATCTTGTGATGATGGTTTCCATGGATTATGTGGAAGAGATGAAACAATTAAAGCTGCTTTAGTTAGAACAAGTAAAGGTGGTATGCGAGAAGACTATGCTGAACATCTATTAGCATTTATTGCGCAAGATCCATTTAATGGAAATGATAGAGGTAAGACACAATATTCTTGTATATATAATACAAAGCAGTTAAAGATGAAAGTATATTCATTTGGTGATTTCACTAAATCCTGGGATTATAAATTATAGATATAAAGCTAGTCGAATGGCTAGCTTTTTAAAACGCATAACATGCTAAAATGTAATCAAGAGGGACATATGAGACATATTAAGAAAAGAAAACTGACCAAAGCTGGTAAAATCATCGTCGTTGCAAGTATTTTAATTATCATTGGTTTTGCTATTTTAATTAAAAGTATATTAAAAATACCAGAAAAAGAAGAAGAGATTATTCCAACGAGTACTCCTACTATAACTCCTGAAGTAATTGTAGAAGAACCAAAGTCTTTTACTTTTATTGGGGTAGGCGATAATTTATATCATGGAGCCTTATATTATCGTCAAAGAATGGCTGGTAATGGCTATAACTTTGATACTTATTATGATGGTACAAGAGAATATTCAGAAAACGCAGATTTAGCTTATATCAATATGGAAACAATTTGTAATGGTGATGAGCATTATGAGTTAAGCAGTTATCCTTTATTCAATGGTCCAAAAGAAGTTATAGATGCTGTATATAATGCAGGTTTTGACTGGTGGAGTATCAGTTCTAATCACTCTCTTGATACAGGAGTCAATGGCTTATTAGAACAGTTAAATACAATACATGAAAAGTACCCTGATATTATCACAACTGGTTCTCATACTTCTCTTGAAGATAAAAATACACCAATTGTTAAAGAAATAAATGGTATTAAAGTAGGCTTTTTAGGATATACATATGGATTAAATGGACTAATTGTTCCTGAAGATAAAGAGTGGTTAGTCAGTATGATTGATAAAGACCAAATAAAAATAGACATGGAAGCCTTAAGTAAAGTCAGTGATATACAAATGGTAGCGATGCATTGGGGAGTGGAATATTCTACATCTATCAGTGAGGAGCAAAAAGATTTAACAAAATATCTAAATGAACTAGGCGCAGAAGTAATTATTGGTACACACCCTCATGTGATTGAACCTGCAGAAATATATCATGGTGAAAACCAGGATACGCTTGTTTATTATTCATTAGGTAATTATACAAGTGCTCAAGATGCAGCACCACGTATGGTTGGCGGTATGGCAAGCTTTACTGTTAATTATGATCCAAATACTTTCGAAACATCATTTACAGATGTGAAGTTTATTCCTACAGTCACATGGTTTGATGGTGGTTTCAATGATTGGAAAACATATACATTAGCTGATTATAACAATGATTTATATGCAACACATCGTCATGTATATGACTTTGATTTGTCAAAAGAGTGGGTGACAAACTTTGTAAAAGAAGTAATGGGAGAATCTGAAGATATTGAAATTGTATATGAGTAAGTTATTGCGTAACGCTTTGTTTCTCAAAGATATTGGCAATAAAAATTTCTAAAAGACCAGCCGTTATTTTAACAATAATAAACCATGTAACACTTTGTGGATTAACACTAGCAATAAAACCTAACTGACCGCCAAACACAAAAGCACCACTTAATGAGAAAGCCGCATTAAGTATTTTTCCTTTTTTATTCATCTTTGGAAATAGCGGCAACATCGCAATACTGGTGCCAAAAGATAAAAGTAAGCGCTACATAATAGGTACCTGTAAAAAAGAAAAAAATATTGAGAATATAGTTCTGGAAAAACTAAGGTTTTCTGGAGCTTTATTCTTTTTTTGAGGCTCATCAAATAAATCCAAGTTTTTCCGATTAAAGCAAGGAGGACTACCTATGGAATCTAAAACACATGCTGTTCGTCATGCATTCTGGGAAAAAGTAGTGGCTGAATGTAATCAAAGCGGAATGCGTAAAATAGAATGGATGAATTTGCATAATATCAATCCAAAATCATATTATTACTGGCAGAATAAACTGAGAATAGAAAAAGCTGATCAACTTGCATGTATACAATCTGCTGATAAGAAAAATTTCGCGGAATTAACTGCTCCTGTTAAAACATCAGAAACAGTATCATCAGTAACGATTCATAAAGAAGGTATCTCTATTGAACTATGTGATTCTATTTCTGATGAATTTCTGGAGAGAATTATCAAGGCGGTGTCCCATGCTTAAAGAGAAAATAGGAATTTCAAAAGTGTTCCTGGCTTGTGGATATACTGACTTGAGATTTGGTGTTGATGGACTGGCTAATGAAATACAGAATGTTTTTCAGTTGAATCCATTTGATGAAGGTACACTGTTCTTATTCTGTGGAAGATCATCATCTCGTATAAAGGGATTATTATGGGAAGGTGATGGTTTTCTACTTCTTTATAAAAGACTTGAAAACGGAAGATTCAAATGGCCACGCAGTACAGATGAAATGAGATTTCTTGACAGTGAACAATATGAATGGTTGATGAGAGGATTTTCCATTGAAGCAGGCATTCACAGAGCAAAAGTAAAAAAAGTTTTGTAATTTTTATTGTGGACAAAATACCTGGAGAAAGCATAAAAAGGTATATTTCTTCCGGTATTTTTACATTTTTTACTGTATATGCGCTTTTCAAACCAGAAAACACTGTTAAAATCATCGATTTCTTATGTATTTATGCAGTATTTTGGTAAAGTTTCCCACAATTGCAGAGTGAGTAAAAATACAGTATAAATATGTCATGGCAGATACATATTTTACAGAAGAACAGCTTAAATCCCTTCCTGTTGATACATTAGTTACAATCACGATGACGCTACAGAATAATGTCATTGATTTGAAAAGATCAGTAGATCAGTTGACAGAACAGATTCGCATTATGAATCAGAGAATGTATGGAAGAAAAACAGAAAAGGAATCTCTTCTGTATAAACAGGAACAGCTTGACCTTGCGTTTAATGAGACAGAAGTACTTGCGGATGAAGATTCAGAAGATGAAGAACCAGAATTGCAGGTTGTGTGTCACAAACGTCAAAAAGGACAGAAAGAAGAATCACTTAAAAAGATTACAAATCATAGAGATGAATATATAGAACTCAGCGAAGAAGAACTGGAAGAAAAATTCGGAAAAAATGGATGGAAAAAATTGCCATATCAGATAGTAACCAAGCTTGAGCATATACCTGCATCATTTGAAGCAGTAACATATCATATTGGAGTATATGCAGCTAAAGATAATGAAACAATTGTAAGAGCGGAAAAACCAGCAGAATTATGGGAAGGCAGCATCTGTACTCCTACACTTTTAGCGTCAATAATGGTAGCGAAATTTGTAAACTCGCTTCCTTTATACAGACAGGAAGCTGCTTACAAGGCAAATGATGTAATGATAAGCAGACGAACAATGGCTTCATGGATAATCAGAGCATATGACAGATATTTGCAGTATTTCTATAATGCGATGAAAAAGAAACTTGTGCAGCAGACAATACTCCACGCTGATGAAACACCATTTCTCGTAACAAAAGATGGCAGAGCTGCAGGAAGTAAATCATATATGTGGGTATACTGTGGTGGAGTAGAAAAAGAAAGTGAAAACATAATTTTATATGACTACTGCCATACACGAGGATCAGACAATCCAAGAAGATTCCTTTCAGAATTCAAAGGAATACTGATAACAGATGGATATCAGGCATATCACAAGCTGGAGAAAGAAAATCCAGAGAGTTTTACTGTGGCCGGATGCTGGGTACATGCAAAACGTAAATTTTCAGAAATCATAAAAGCCGATAAAAAAGGAAGTAAAGAATATACACTTGCCCATCAGGCAGAGACGAAGATACAGAGAATTTATCATGAAGATAATAAATTATCAGAATTAACTGTCGAAGAAAGATATCAACAAAGACAGAAGAAGATATCACCATTAGTAGACACATATTTTACATGGTTGAAAAAACAAGAAACGTATGTAGCAAAAGAATCAGCTACTGGTAAAGCAATAGCATATTCTCTTAATCAGGAAAAATACCTGAGAGTATTTTTGAGTGATGGAAGAATACCATTGGATAATAATTTGGCAGAACAGAAAATCAGGAATTTTACGATAGGCCGTAAAAACTGGGTAATGGTAGATACAAAATCTGGAGCTGAAGCAAGTGCAGCGATGTACAGCATAGTAGAAACAGCAAAAGCAAATAATTTGAAAATGTATGACTATCTTGTATACCTGTTAACAGAACTTTCAAAGATCATTCACGATTTCTGTACAGAAGTACCAGAAAGATTATTGCCCTGGTCATCTGAGTTGCCAGACAACTTATATAAGAAATAATCCTGTGACATTTATATTTAATCACAGGATATTTTATGTTTGTAGGTACCTATTATGTATCGCTTACGATTATCCTAAAATCATTGTCTTTTTATTGTTAAATTCATAATTTAATCTATCTGAAAAAGACATGTAAAGATGAAATACATGTCTTTTGTTTATATTGTTAATACTAAGTTTTGTTACTTTTGCTTTACAAATTCAAGTAAACTTTCGGCTGCTTTATTTATGCCATGGTCGCCTTTATTTTCTAAACCAAGACATGTATAAATTTCACCAACAGGAATATTTTCTTCAAACAGTTTAGCAAACATTTTATCAATTAATTTACTGCATTCATCTTGTTTCTGCATTGGTCCAAATGGATTTGCAAAGAATGTTGTTGATAAACCATTTTCTTGTGTTGTACCTAAAGCAAATCTCTTACCCTCAACAAATACCTGCTTTGCTTCTTCAGGATTATCAAATATATGCATACCACGTTTATCTGTATAGTTATTTGCATATAGGAAACAATCTATCTTTTGATTTGTTGTTACTACATCAATTGGTGCTGCAGGTAAAACTACACGAGCATTTGATTTTTCAGGGTTAAAGAAGATAGAACGGTCCATATCTTTATATGCAGTTCCTTTATCTAAATCATCTAAACGAACAAATGCACCAATTTCTGTACCTTGAGCACGAATATGACCATCTTCATCAATATGAACAGAACCCATATCATCAAATACTGTTTCCTGATGATCAATCAAATCACTTGCAAGTTCACTTAAAGCTTCAATTGTTTCTGATTTACCAGCACCTGAATCCCCCATGAATAATAGTCCTTTTTTTGTACCATCTTTTAGATACATATTAACCATTGCACCATGGATTGGTAACCAGCCCTTTTGAATCATTGCAAGGTTATGTAAAGTAAGAATCATCTTCTTTGTATATCCAAAATAATCAATTTCTGGACTTTCACTTACTTTACCAACCCAAATGTGATTTTCTACGTCGTGATAGAATACTGTATCTTTTGTACCATCGGGATTACCAAATAGCATAATTGCATCTGGTTTTCTCATAGCATCTTCCATTGAAGCAAGTTCAAATAAGTTAGCCATAGAAGCACAACTTGATACATAGTTTCTATGGAAATAAGCATAAACTAGTAATGAACCAACACGAGCTGGATAAACAATCCACTCTTCATCACCACACTTAAAATCACGAATTGGATTATACGGATGTTCTACAAATTTGTTTGTACGTTTATTAGATCTAGGATGAAGAATTAAAGGTGTTCTTAACATAATACTGTTCACAAAAGGAATACCTTCTAATTCCGCATATTCTTTAGGTAGTTTTACATCATAATACTGTAGCAGAAAGCTTGCATTAGTACCTGCCTGTAATTGTCTATATACCTTATTTTTTGTTCTCTTAGCTTTTTCTTCAACAAGACGATAGAATTTAATGACAACAGCATTTAATTCGGAATCTGCTTCAATAAAGCTTTGAATTTGATATCCTTCTTCATTATGTGTATATAAGAAAGAATATCTCTGTAGTTTACGCCAATCGTTATATCCTTCTTCGATAAACTCAAGTAACTTACTTGTATCTTTTACAAATGGATGACGTATTTCATCAATATCCATTATCAATAGTAGTTTAAATATAGAGATAATTTTATCTTCAATAGGATTTTCTTCAAAACAGCTTAAAATCCAAACATATAAATCATGGTGATGTTTGCGTAAACTTCCCAGATAATAAGTTAAAAAATCTTTGAATCCATCA
>CAJJTI010000059.1 GCA_905194705.1 uncultured Solobacterium sp.
ATTGAATAATACAAAATAAAAACGGTCGACTGTAAACAGTCTTGCCGTTTTTACTTTGTTTATTTCGTTATTTGATTAGTGAATTTCGCTAGCAATAACATCTGCTGTGTGGTAACCATAACCTAGAGCTTGGTCGAAACCATTACCATAAGGCTTGCCATCTTTTTCTTCGATAGAACCAGCAACGTCACCTGCAGCGTATAAGCCTTTAATTGCGCTTCCTTCAGTATTCATAACATGTGTATCAGTATCTGTTACTAGACCACCAGTTGTTAAGTATAATGTTGGAACAACTCTTGTTACCCAAACACCATCACGTGTTTCGATATATGGACATACTTTACGACCGAAATCGTTAGGTTCACCAGCTAATGCGTGTTCGTTGTTTGTATCAACTGTAGCTTGTAAGTTTTCTAGTCCTAAAGCTTTAGCTGCTTCTTCTACAGAATCATAGTGTTGTGTAGCTTCTCTTTCGAAGATTGATTTATAGCTAAATCCATAAGCATCAAAGTCGATTGTCTTTTGAGCAGCTTCATCATCATAGATATAGTAGAATTCTCCACCATTTGCTTCATCCATCATAGCTTTACTTAATACTGTGTGGTTGCTTGCTGTGATATTACCAAATTCATTACCAGAAGCGTTTACCATGATACCAGGAGTAGAAGTGTGCATGAATGCTAATTCATAGTTTGAACCATATTCGCTCATGAACATACCTAAGAATCTACCCATACATTCGATATCAGCACCAATTTCTTGAGCCATTAAAATACCATCACCAGTTGAACCAGATACACAGTTAACTGTCATACCAGCATATTCTGGATAGTATTCATCAAACATTTCTTGGTTAGCACCAAATCCACCAGTAGCTAGTAATACTGCCTTAGCTGTTACGTTAAATGTTGTACCATCTTTGCTTTCAGCAACTACACCAGTAACTGTTCCATTTTCATCTGTTGTAATAGATGTAACAGGTGTGCTGTAGTGAACATCAGCACCTAGTTTTTCCATTCTTTGTGCTAAGAACATAGCTGCATAACCTGCACCACCTTGGTAGCATCCAGGAGCTAAGTATGGTGTTAAGCCATAAGCTAAGCCACCTTCATAGTTACCCATTGAAGCGAAACCTACACCAATTTCTTTGAACCAGTCAACAACTTTACCTGCATTTTCAAGCATTACTTTTTGGTATGGTTGTTCACCATTGAAACGGTCATATTCAGGGTTGATTAAGTTTTGGAATACAGGAAGTAATAATTCCATGTTCCAGTTTGGACTATTTTTTTCATCACCTAAAGCAAAGTTTGCTACAGTTTCAGAATAAGAGTTCATGATTCCAGAATATGTTGTTGGCATAGATCCACCAGGAATTTCATTCTTTTCGAATACACCAACATTTAAGCCTTTTTCAGCTAAACGTGTAGCAGCTACTAGACCCGCATTACCTGCACCTACTACTACAACGTCGTAAGTTACGTCTTCTGTAGCTTCAACAACTTGTTGTTCAACTTTTGTAGAGAAAGAACTAGCACTTCCACCAGCTTCTTCAATAGCTAATTTAACAGCTTGTTTAACAGCGTTACTTGTTACTGTTGCTCCAGATACGCCATCAACTTCTAAGCTTTGATTTTCTAAAATTCTTGCTGGAACTCTAGCTGCTGCATAGTTACCAATACCCATTGTTTCTTCATGGCTTGTTGTAGAACATTTTACAATTGCACCATCTTTGAATTGAGTTGTTACATAAACCCAGTCTTCATGTCCCATTGCTTTTGTTGTATATTTACCATCTTTAACAATTGCAGCTGGTTCATTACTTACTGTTTCACCTTTTGCAGAAGTAATTGCTTCGTTATAAGCATTTTTTACAGCATCACTTGTAAGTGTTGCTCCACTTACACCATCAATTTCTTCGCCATTTGCTTTTAAAATGTTTTCTTTTAATGTTTCGATTGCTGCTCCACCAACGTTAGGTGTTTCATCATCAGCTGTAATTTCAACATTTGTAATTTCTGTACTGCTAACTGTTAATTTAACAGTAACGTCACCACCAAATCCTTTACTTGTTGCTTCATAGTCACCTGCAGTATATTTACCTGCTGTACTACCAGAGTTAGATGTACCACATCCACTTAATACAAGTAAAAGGCATAAAGAACTAATTAATTTCTTCATCTTTCTTTCCCCTCCGTGAATAATCACAGTTTACATTATCAAGTGAATTGATGCACAAGTGCTATTTTCACCTTTTTTTCACAGGAATCACTAGTTCAATCACGTTTACTTTTTCACAAAGTTCATCGCTAAAAGATGTCACAAGTCTTGTAAAAGGTTCAGATTTGATACAGTATTCCGGATATTTCACAAGTGAAGTATTTATCAAACTCTCAAGTAACTTGAAACTTACTTCATTCTTATAGATTGTCATCACTGAAATCGCTTTTCCTTTTTCCACAATTTCTAAATTATTGCTTGGATAATCAATCTTTCCATGATAATTATTATTGCTTGTCATCAAACAAAATGTATGACCATTGATATGACTATCTTCATAATTTAGTACAAGACTCGATTGGGTATAAAATAAATTGGAATACCATAAAGATACTGCTGTACTATCTTCTTTAATTAAATCCGTAATATTTTGTGTATCATCACCAAGCTTATACCGATAGATCTTATCCATATCAATTAGAACTGGTATATCTTTCTGTAATAAAGCTCTTTGTATTAAGAATTTATCATTATCTAACTGTTGAAGTTGAATCATTAAATGCATCATTTCATCGTTAGCTTTCTGCTCTTGCTCGTTTAGACGATGTAATATCTCAATTAGATTAGATTTTTGATAAACATAGTTACTTTCTTTTAAAGGAAAACCAATATTTCTGTTTTTGATAATTGTACCCAGTATTTGAAAGCCATATTCATCAAAGTAACGATACCCATTATCATCTCTTACACAAGGTAAAATCCCCATATCAACATACCCATGAATAGCTTGTGATGATATGTTATAAACTTTTGCTAACTGTCCTACTGTAAATCTCATCGCCTTATTACCCTCTCTTCTACTCGTATTATATATAGGAACTTATACATAAAACAAATTTTCATTTTGTTCATCATGTCAAAAAGAAAACTCGAAAGACATTTTATATATATCTTCGAGTCATTTATTATTTAATGCGTCTAGCTGCGACAACAAATCTTCCATTTTCTGTATGATAACTACATGTTGATAAAATTAATACTTGTTCATCATAAGTTGGTTTTATACCAGTATCATATAGAGAATTCATAATTAACCAGTTACTTATTTCCTCAAAGTCAGCTTCACTTAAATCACCAGAATAATCATAATATTTAATACCTTCTTCGCCTGCATTCAATATTTTTGTTGGAAATGCTGCAAACACTTCATAATTTCGATATTCATCTAAAGTATTAAAAGAAAATACTTTATTTTCTTCATAGAACTCTTTATCTTTATAATTTTCCAAAGTAGTAAACATCGTACCATTTTTCATATTATGTCCATAGATAATCAAGCAATCTGAATCTATCGTACAGTTTTCACCAATAAATGGCGTTCCACTCTGGAAATATGTTTTGTCAAATCCTCGACGTAAATAATACTCTGGTTCATTTGGTGTATACATAACAGGATAATCAACCTTTGTATTAGGTATACTCAACCAGCCGATAAAATCATTATTCATATGATAAAGTTCATCATAGTTTGGTTTTAATTCTTCTGTATTTGTATTGTCATTATCATTCTTATTATTACTTTGTTCTACAATAGTAGTTAAATCTTTAAAAGCATCCTGCTCTTTTTTAGACTGGATTAACTCTTTTCCTACCATAAAAACTGATACAGAGAATATGAAAAGAAGTAATATTGTCGCTATTGTAAATAAGCGATTATTTCTCATATTTTGAACCTTTTTTCTCTTCATAACCTTATTCCTATATCAAAAATTATAACTGATATCACTTATTAACAAAATAAAGAAAAGTATATACAACGTTGATTGTCATATATACTTCTCATTTTCTATTTCATGAGTTCTTTTGCTAATACTGAAAGTTCTTCTACATTTTTATCTGTTACACTAGACACAACTTTAACTACAGGTTCAACAACTTCCATATTTTTAAAAGTTTCTAATTGAGCTTTCATCTTGCTCGCAGCTACTGGAGCCCATGAACCATTTTCAATTAACCCAATTCTACGATTTGATAAATTATGATTCTTTAATTCTGTAATAAGATTTTGAACAGTATCAAATATTTCTGCATTATAAGTCGCTGCAGCAAACACTAATGTCTTATATTCAAAAGCTTTAGAAACCAAGAATGATACATGTGTTTTAGAAGTATCAAACACTTCTACGTTTTCTATACCATTTTCTGCTAACTGCATAGCTAATATTTCTGCAGCATTTTGCGTATTACCATAAATAGAACCATAGAATATCACTACAGAATCTTTTTCAGCTTCATATTTTGACCATGTATCATATAAAGAAATAATTGTCGATAAATCTTTACGCCAAATATGAGCATGTAGTGGACAAATCATTTGAATATCCAAAGTAGATGCTTTCTTTAATACATTTTGTAAGAACCGGTCCATGTAGCGGGCAGATTGTTGCAATATCAAGTCCGGCCGCTTTCTTTAACAAAGTCTGCACCGGTATTCCATATTTACCAACAATATTGACATAATATCTTCTCGCTTCATCTTTAAAATCTTTATCCCAGTCAATTTCATCCGCAAAGATATTGCCGCTCATTGCTCCAAAAGAACCAAAGGCATCTGCTGAAAACAAGATTTTATCTGTTACATCATAAGTCATTAATACTTCTGGCCAATGTACCATAGGAGCCGCAATAAACTTTAATGTATGTTTGCCTAGCTTTAATGTATCGCCTTCTTTTACAACTAATCTTCTTTCTTCTGTTTGTAAAGAATAGAAGTTTTCCATCATTTTGAAAGCCTGCAAACTCGCCACAAGCTTCATATCAGGATACATTCTAAATAGTTCTGGTACGATAGAACAATGATCTGGTTCCATATGCTGAACAACCATATAATCTAAGTTTCTACCATTTAATGCATACTGTAAGTTTTCTAAAAACTGACCTCTAACAGATTCATCTACGCTATCCATTAGACAAGTCTTTTCATCGGTGATTAAATAGCTGTTATAACTCATACCCTGAGAAACAGGATAAACATTTTCAAATAATTCTATTCTTCTATCACTTGCGCCTAAATAATAAATATCATCATTTATTTTTCTTGTGTTATGCATACATCTTCCTCCATTTATTGACGATTATAGTATTCTATTCCTGAATTTGGATAAAAATATGTTCGAATATAACCATCAGTGCTGATAATCACAAATTCATTTGTCTCTTCAAGATAATAAACATCATCATTATCTTCTTTCTCTTTCTTATGTAATGCCTTTGGATTATTTACAACAAGTGATGCGGCTGTTTGATATTCTTCTTCTGTTGAAAATCCCATTTCTATACCATGTTTTTCATAATGAGATTTTAAGAGTTTCTCGTTTCTGAATGTATATTCTTTTATATTTTCTTCTTTTTGTATTGGAGAGCTTGTTATTACAACAGGTGAAGAAGTTGGTGTTACTGGTGCTTTATCATTACTATTGAAAATTTGCAAACTAAACAAACAGATAAAAGTAATTAATACAGTAATAATAGCGATATTGTTATTTTTCTTCATGTGACTTTCTCCATAACTTTCGATATTCATTTAAAGATAAAACATTAGCGCCACCTTTAAAGCTTGGATCTTTCTCTTGCACCAAATCATCTTCCCACTTACATATTGGACAAATTTCATAACTTCCCGGTCCATCTATAAATTTATATTTTCCACATACTGGACAATAAAATACACTTCTTCGATTCATCATATTCCACCTAAAAATGAGCCCCATAAAGACTCATTATTTTACTGTGAATAATAAGACTGGTTCAGCATCTTTATAGTTTTTTTCATATACACAAACATCTTTTGAACCATCTTCTTTTTCCGTATCTGAGAAACGAACATATACTTTTTCCGTACTTGTTGTTTCATCTCTTTCTAACACTTTAAACTTGGCATCTTCTAATAATTGAATATCTACAATTCTAACCATTTTGTTATTTTCATAGATAACTGTTCTTAAATAAGAAAATACACCTTGTTTTACTAATCTAGAATAATCGTTATATTGACCTATATTTACTGCAGCATCATCTGCTATCACAAAGTATCCTTTATCTATAGCTGTTTCTTTATCCATAGACATATCTACTTCATTAATATCACCATATTCAAACGCTACTTCTTTATCTGTATTCCAACCAACGCAAGCATTACCTTCTTCATATTTATATTCTAATTTAGAAGGAAAAGCACCTGTTGCACTATGTTCATAATAAGAAATATCATTTTCTTTGTCATAGAAATATTTCTTTCCATAACATTCACTTTCTCCATAGCTGTAGAAAGCATTATCTGCATCTTTATCTAATGCATAGCTGCTGCGAATACTTTCAAAAATTACAGAACCATTTTCTTTTTTGACAAAAGAAGTACCAAATGGAGCAGTATAAGTATTACCATCTTTATCTGTAACTTTAACAGTAATAAATGGCATAAAATATAAACCAACTAAAATAACAGCACCAATACAAATATATTTGATTATTTTTTTCATTTTACTTTCTGTTACGAGTTTCGATATCCATGATCATGTCAACTCTTCTTTGGTGTCTTCCACCTTCAAATTCTGTTTCAAAGAATTCATCCACAATCATCTTAGCCATTTCAATTCCAATAACACGTGCTCCAAAACAAATAATATTGCAGTTGTTATGAAGACGAGAATATCTAGCTGTATATGGTTCAGAACATACACAAGCTCTAATACCATTTACTTTATTACATGCTAAGGAAATACCTAAACCTGTTCCGCAAATAGCGATGCCTTTTTCAACTTCACCACTAGCTACAGCGTTAGCTACTTTTTCGCCCCAAATTGGATAATCTGTACTTTCTGTTGAATCTGTACCATAATCAACAATTTCATGTCCTTTGCTTTCTAAATAAGCAATAATGTCCTTTTTCATTTCTAATGCTGTGTGGTCATTTGCGATTCCGATTTTCATTTTTTGTTACCTACCTTATTCTTTCTAATCTTTATTAAATATATAACACCAATTAATAGTGTAAATACACTCAAAAACTGTGAGGTAGATAAATTGCCAATCGTACCTCTTTCAATATCACCACGTAAAAATTCCACTAAAAATCTACCAATACTATATAGAATTAAATACCACGCAGACGTTTCTTTCTTTGTGTCTTCATTTGTATATATTTTATACAGAATAATAAATAATACAAAATCTCCAAACGAAGAAATAAGTTGTGTTGGAATTAAATGTACACCAGAAGGTGCTAAAGAACCTTTTGGAAATACAAGCGAAAACTTGCTTGTCGTTTCTGCACCATAGCAACAACCTGCAAAGAAACAGCCAATTCTACCAAATGCTTGTGCTAATGCTACAGAAGGCATAAATAAATTGAAATATGCAAAGAAATCAATTTTATTAATCTTAGAGTAAACATAAGCACCTAGTATTCCACCAATCAAGCCACCCATCACAACCCATCCGGATGAACCTAATACAGACATTGGATCTTTTAAAAATGCTTCAAAATTAACAAGCACATAAGTTAATTTTGATACAAGATATCCTGAAATTAATACTGTAAATACAAGATTATCCACATGACTCTTTGATAAGCCATTTTTATCCGCCAGTTTTTCTGCTACATAAAATGCAACTAATATACCAATAGCTATCATTACACCATAACCATGTACGGTAAATGGACCAATTGAAAACCAATCATTAAACATATTAAAAAACCTCCATGTTTAATTTTACGAATTCAAGCTAAAAGAATCAACCAAACAACCCTTATTGGTGGATATCATTTGGATTATCTGAAAATGGATTTTCTGTTGTATTATTCATAAATTCAGCATCTACTGCATTTGCTTTCTTTTCTACATATTCTTCCTCTTTTTTAGCAGTTTCCACAAATTTCTTTACTCTATTTGCAATAAATACAACTGAAACAATATCAGAAATACCACAATATACTAAGCCACCACCTAGTATCTGGAATAAAATATTACCTGTATCAACTAAGTTAAACATGACAATTAAACCAACGATAATTGATATAGCCGCAAAAATAACATAGATATAACTCTTGTCATAGCCAAGTCTTTTGGCATCAATACCATCCTGCAGCTTGACAAACCCATCCACAATAATGACAATTGCAACAATAAATGGAATAAGTGATTGAATAATTGTTTTTTGATAAATCACTAATATACCAATTAAGATAAGAACAATTCCTTCCACAAAGTCATTACGATAAATCGCATCCTGCACTTCGACACTTAAATACATAAATATTCTAATGACACCAAGGATAATTCCAACTAGACCTATAATATTACAAATCACATTTTGTACTTTATCTGGGAAAATAATTAAAATTGCTCCGGCAACAACATAAATTAAAGCTGTTAAAATTGCATTCCATTTTAGATTTTTCAACATAATTATCACATCCTTATCTCTACCTAAACTATACACTTTATACCCACCTTTTTAAACAACAGTCTTAAAATTATGTATAATTTTAAATAAGTGAGGCTGTAAAAATGATGAATGTTTTAACTTTTAAAAAATACCTGCATGATGAAACAATTGAAGAATTAAAAACGATTAATTCAATTAACTTATATGTTGTAAATACAATTGATGATTTACCTCAAGAAACATTAGATACCATTGATGTTCTTGTTGGTGGACCTACCAAAGAAATAGTTGCAAAATTACCTTCATTAAAACTTGTTCAGTTATTCAGCGCTGGTGCAAATACTTTTACATGGCTTGATGATTCAATCATATTAGCTAATGCATATGGAGCATATGGTAAAGCTATTGGTGAACATATGTTAGCAAGTACTTTAATGTTTCAAAAAAATTTCCCTGCATATTATGAAAACCAGAGAGAAAGAGAATGGAAACGTAGAGACCCTGTTTTTGTCATGAAAGATGCAACTATATTATCTGTTGGGGCTGGAGCTATTGGTTCTGAATATCTAAGACTTTGTAAATTATTAGGTGCAAAAACAATCGGCGTAAGACGTTCTATTCATGATAAACCTGATTATGTAGACAAACTTTGCACAATGGACAAACTTGATACATTATTACCTGAAGCTGATGTTGTTGCATTAAGTTTACCAGAAACAGAAGAAACAATTCATTTATTCAACAAAGATAAATTCCATCTCATGAAAAAAAGTGCCATCCTCATTAATGTTGGTCGAGGAAGCGCACTTGTTGAAAATGACTTGATTACGGTTTTAAAAGAAGGATATTTCCAAGGTGTTTCTCTTGATGTAACAGAAATAGAACCATTACCTAAGAATAATCCATTATGGAATTTTCCTAATGTACAAATTACCCCACATATTTCAGGTGGTTACTTTTCTACTGCTAACTACGATAATGTTATCGCTGTAGTTAAAGAAAACTTAACCCGCTACGCAAATAACAAGCCTGTATTACATGAAGTAAACAAAAAACTTGGCTATTAACGGGTAAGTGGTGCGGTTAAGCCATCAGTTACTTTTAAAATATCTTCTGGTGTCAATTCAACTTGTGTTCCCTGTTTTCCACCAGAAACCATAACTGTATCAATTAATAGGATTGTTTCATCGAAAACAGTCCTATATTTTTTCTTCATCCCTATTGGTGAACATCCACCACGAATGTATCCTGTTAAACTAAGCAAATCTTTTACATGTACCATTTCTACATTTTTTACCCCAACTGCTTTAGCACATGCTTTTAAATCAAGTTCTTCAGCAACGGGAATAACAAATACATAACAACTCCCATCATTTCCTTTTGTTACTAATGTCTTAAATACCTGTTCTGGATTTTGCCCACATTTCTTTGCGACTGATACACCGTCAATTAATCCATCTTCTACTTCATATGTATGTTCTGTATACGGAATTTTTTCCTGATCTAAAATTCTCATTACATTTGTTTTCTTTTCTGCTTTTGCCATTTTTATCACCCGTTAAGCATTATACTTCATTCTTTTTTGTTGTCTATTGGCAAAAGAAAACACATATACTTTATAAAATGTACATGTGTCTTTTACATTTATTTAAGAATTGTTGATAATACTTTATTTACTGTCTTACCATCAGTCTGGCCTTTGTATTTTGCCATGATTTCTTTCATGACAACACCTTGACTCTTTTTAACTGGTTCTAACCCTTTTTCAGTTAAAATGCTTTCAATTGCTGTCTTAATTTCTTCTTCTGTAAGTTGGCGAGGTAAATAGCTTTCAAGAATTT
>CAJJTI010000060.1 GCA_905194705.1 uncultured Solobacterium sp.
ATCCAAAATATTATCCACAATCTCCCCAATTGAATAACTCGGATTAGTCGTATGTCCCCATAATGCAAACTCTATTCTTGCAATCTCTGAGCTTCCTGTTCGCTTCTCCAACTCCAACATAATTGCCAATATCCATCTCAATGGAGAAAAATAAGACTTTCCATCCGGCATAGCAAATTGTTCAACACTTAATGCTCTTAAATAGCATTCTTGTACTGCCGGATATGTATCCGCCTTTAAAAAATTTCGTCCAAATGGTGTTATATCATCTAACTGACCCAGTTCATCTTGATCTCCATCTTTTTTCTTTACTTGTGGATAGATAAAACCATTTTTTGAAAACATCAAACGCCATTTCCGAGCATGACTACCAGATGTATCCTTACCTGCTTCATTTTGGATAATTCCTTGGTCATTAAGGAAATTCATAAAGCCAATTTCATTTTCTTTCCCACGAAGTTTTCCCACATACGGTGAATTTGCAAATGCTTTAAAGCCTTCCTGTATTCTATTTGGATTCCGTAATCCGGTATTACCCACTAACCAAATATCTATTTTTTCTTCCATACATCTTCTCCGTTAAATCCAACAAATAAATATTCCTGTACCTTATTTCGATTTGTCTTAGCATGTTTCTGATTTCCAAAAGAATATGTATAATCTATTGGAACTACCTCTACATGTTCTTTGTATTTAGACATAAGTGCAACCATTTCATCTTGTGTTGGTTGACTATTAGAAGAATAAGATACAATCAAAATACTGTCGGAAAACTTTTTAAACAACTTATCGAATGCATCTGCAGCACCTTTTCTAGTTGAAAACGGTGTCGGATATGACTTAAATTTCTTTGTTACTGTATTTTCCTGTATTTCGACACCTTTCCAATCTCGTGCCAGGCCTTCGACAAAATGATATCTACGTACATATTCATTATCTGACAATGGAGAATAATACGGTGGATCAATATATACTAAATCAGGATGCTTAATTTTTACTTCCATTGCATCGCCATGTTTAGATTTATTTTCACAACCATTATCAAAAATTGCATTATTAATACTTTCCACTGCTTCCAAAAATTGCTGTTCTAAAGATTTCTGCAAATCTTTTCTTCCGTCATTATACCGATCTCCAGTATATGTGAAAATTCCTCTTGGTCTTTTCTTTGTACAAGCTCTAATCAATGCTGTCATTGCAATTGCTTTCTTATATTGATCTCTAATAGCAGCAATATTAGTCCGCAAAACATCTATTAGCCTATTTTCCTCATCTTTATAATATAAGCCTCGAAATGTCTCTTCTACAAAATGATCAGACTCTCTTTTTTCAATCAATAATTTTTTCGCCTCGTCCAATGGCAATACAACATTATTGTTTTCTACCATTGCCTTGGTAAAGGTTGCTGACATTGCCATATAGTCATTGCTAATTACAGTCTTTCCCTGAGCTTTAAACATGTAACCTACAATGCCAGAGCCAGAAAACAGATCCACTACTGAGTCAAAATTGAATTGTGAAGCAACAGCCCAAATTTGAGGTAATAATTTACTTTTAGAGCCCATATATCTAGTGGCCGGATATTTCATTACCTGTTCTGGCAAAGGTTTCGGAACTACTTTTAACATAGTTTTCTGTTTTGGCAGAATATCTACTATAATGTCCTCACCTTTCCTTTTACTTCCGTTGCAGGAAATATACCTTTTGGTTTGGATAACCTCAATCTTATAATCTGCATATAGCTCATGAACCAATGGATGATTAGAATTGGTCAATATTACATGGCAACCTAATTCCTGTAATCTTTTGACCTCTCTTGCTAATTCTACATGATCTTCTTCATAAAATTGCTCTTTTGTATATCTCTTAAAATCCGAATATTCTGAAATTGGCAAGTACGGGGGATCTAAAAAGATAAAATCTCCCGGTTCTGCATATTCTTTCAATACTGACAAATAATCTCCACATGTTATAGTTGCTTTTTTCAGCACATCTGATGCAGCGAATAAAGATTCTTCATCGCAAAAGTTTGGAGCTTTATATTTACCAAACGGAACATTAAACTGTCCCTTCTTATTGACGCGATATAAACCATTAAAACATGTTTTATTCAAATAAATCGTTCTCGCTGCTGCTTCTTCTTTTTTCAATTTGAGCCAATCTAACGAACGTACTTCATAAAAATCTTCTTTAGTATTTTTATATTTCTTTAGATGTGAAATAACAGCCTCTACATTATCAGCAACTTGTCGATACATGTTAATCAATTCCGGATTACTATCTGCGATTATTGCTTTATCCGGACTTAATGCAAAAAACAGTGCACCACCACCAATAAATGGCTCTATATATTTTCCATATTTCTGAGGAATTTTAGGCATGATATCCCCTAACATCTGGGTCTTCCCACCGGCCCATTTCATAATAGGCTTTGCCTGTATCTGTTTTTCTTTCTTTAAAACTTGTTCCATCACGCCTTTTCCCCTTCAATCTCTATTATTTCCATGATATCACTGATATCACATTTTAAGGCAGTGCAAATTTTCACTAGCACATCCGTTGTAACATTTTCATTTTTCCCGAGTTTCGCCACCGAAGCATGGCTGATACCTGCAGCCTCACATAAATCTTTCTTTTTCATATCTCTATCAATAAGTAATTTCCATAATTTTTTATAACTGACCGCCATATTTTAACCTCTAAACCATTTTTTCTAAAATATTGCTATGCCGTTATTCTACCATGTGATTTCAGTCATATCAACATTTATTTCAGCGATCGCAGACTTTTTACAAACATATGTTTTTATTCAATAAAAACTATTTCTTTCTTTTCAAATAGGGGTTAAATGTATTTTTAAATTCTACCTTGCAAGAGTAAATTCTATACCTGTAGAAATTACTTCTGCATGGATTTTTCCTTCTTCTTTTTATAAAATACTACTGCAGATGATCCCCTGCCTGTGCAGAAGGAGGATAAAATGAATACAGGAAGACCAAAAGGCAACCAAAAACATCTTGACTTATCTGCACGTATTATAATCGAACAGCATTTAAATAACGGTGATTCATTTAGAAGTATTGCAATAGAATTAAGCAAGGATCCAAGTACCATATCCAAAGAAATCAGACGTCATTCCATTATCAGGGAAAGAAGCGCAGATGCATTTGCCCCTATTCCCTGTGCAAACAATTATGATAGTTCAAAGCCGCGGACAAATATATGCAATGTCATGCATATGTGCGGTGATAATGAATGTCGGCGCAAATGTGTCCTCTGCAGAAAATTCAGATGCAGCGATGTCTGTAAATTTTATAAACCAAGAGAATGTGAAAAATTAAATAAACCTCCTTATGTGTGCAATGGATGCAGCAAGAGAACGAATTGCATGATGGACAAAAAGATTTATTCTTCAAAATACGCCCAGGACACCTATGAAGCCCTTAGGACCACAAGCAGAGAAGGAATCAATCAGACACCGGAAAGTATACAGAAACTGGACAACCTGTTGTCACCGCTTCTCAAAAAAGGACAGTCCATTGCCCACATCTACGCATCTCATGCTGATGAGATCGCCTGTTCCAGAAGAACCATATACTCTTATATAGACCGTGGCATTTTTCAAGCCAGAAACATAGATCTGCGCCGTAAAGTGGTATACAAGCAGAGAAAAAGAAAAACCACTACCAGCCTTAAAGACAGAAGTTTTCGAAAAGGCCGGGGCTATAAAGAATTCCTGGAATATATCGCAGCGAACAAATCTGTTTATGTAGTCGAAATGGATACTGTTGAAGGAGCAAAAGGTACCAGTCCCTGCTTTCTGACTATGTTCTTTCGAAACTGTAGCCTTATGCTTATGTTTCTTTTAGAAGAACAGACCCAGAAAGAAGTAACTAGGATTTTTGATCATTTAACAGAGTTACTTGGAATTGAACTGTTTCAGAAACTTTTCGAAGTAATACTTACAGACAACGGGCATGAATTTCAGGACCGGCAGAGTCTGGAATATAGCAAAAATGATGAAGTACGCACACGCATTTATTATTGTGATCCCAACCGTTCTGATCAAAAAGGTGCTCTTGAAAAGAATCATGAATATATAAGGTATGTCCTGCCAAAAGGAACAAGCTTTGAAAAAATGACAGACAAAACAACGCTGCTGTTATTAAATCATATCAATAGCGAAAAACGGGACAGCCTCAATGGACACAGTCCATATGAAGTATCCCGTCTCCTGCTGGATAACAGACTTCATAAAGCATTAGGATTAGCAGAGATACCAGCCGATGAAGTCACATTGATACCAGCATTAATAAAATAATAATAACAATACAGGCACAGGCAAGTTTCATTGCATAGAATTTAGTCTTTCCAACAGACATGTGGAATTTAGTCCTGCACACTATTTCCAGATGTCCTTTTATCATGCAAAAAACTATGCTGTTTATGCCGTATAAAAGCATTATATACTAAAAAAATCAAGTTGTATATCTCCGAAAATAGAATTAAATCCCGCATAAAATCAAGGTATATTAGAATGTAGAATTTACTTTTTCATTCAAGTTTTCATTCTCACTTTGTAGTGCAAACAATTGTTGCTGCAACTCTTTAATTTTTTCTTCATAACGAGTCACTGCAGCACCTAATTCTTCTACTTTTTCATCGTATTTCTGATAGTCTTCAATGACCATATCTAGAAATTCATCTACTTCAGCAGGGGCATATCCCTTCAAGTCTACATGAAATTCTTTTTCGTAAATTTCTTGCGCTGTCAAATTCATATCTGTTGCCATATATATAGTCCCCCTATATCTACTTAGATATTATGAAGGTTTTAACAGAAAAAATCAACTCTGAGTTTTGAGTTTCATTGAATGTTCACTCTTTTTCATATATAATGTTCCTGATGAGCACTATTAAATATCCGAATGGAATTTCGACCATAAATACAATGCAATCAAAGAGTTATAGTTCAAGAGGTATGCGCCTTGAGAATGATATAAATGACTCCAATAAATATTATCGGGAACTTGATAAAGCTTTGATTTATAAAAAGCCTACGCCGGTTCAAGTTGTTCATGTTGATTATCCGAAAAGGCAACGTGCAAAAATTACTGAGGCTTATTATAAAACGCCATCTACAACCGATTATAATGGTGTATATCGAGGTAAATATATTGATTTTGAAGCAAAGGAAACCAAAAACAAAACGAGTTTTCCACTCTTTATGATTCACCCTCACCAAATCAAACACCTAAAAAAAGTTGTATTTCATGGAGGTATTGGTTTTTTTATCATTCGATTCAATTACCATAATGAAACCTATCTTGTAGATTCAAAGATGCTCATAGATAAAATCGAAAATATAGATAAAAGTTCCATACCTTATACTTGGTTTCAAAATCATGGAACTCTTATTCAAGAAGGATTATATCCTAGGTTAGCGTATTTAAAAGTTGTAGATGAACTCTATTTTAAGGAGGATAAGTAAATGGCCCAACCACAAAATGAACAAAAAAAGCCAACAGCACCAAAGACAAACAGAAGAAAATTAGATATATGGAATAAACTTGCCGTAAGTATCCTATCTATATTCTTAGTTGGATGTATATCTGTATTCTTTGTACTTGTGAATATTATTAATGATCCAGATGGCATGCGTTTTTCACAAGACGGCTTAACAACATTGTCCAATTCAAGATTATATGACTCTTCAGGAAATTTATTCTATGAACTCGGTGATGAAATCCGTGAAGACGTTACATATTCACAGATTCCACAATCGGTAGTGGATGCCTTCCTTTCTATCGAAGATTCACGTTTCTTTGATCACAACGGATTTGACTTGCCACGATTCTTAAAATCCGCAATGGCAAACTTAAAATCTGGTAGTTTTTCACAAGGTGGTTCAACCCTAACTATGCAGATGATTGATAATGCATTTACGAAAAACCAAGAAAAAAAGATTGAAACAGAACAAGGCTCTGTTTCAACAGTTCAAAAATTAAAATTAAAAGTACAAGAAATCGACTTATCTTTAATTGCTGAACAAAGTATCAACAAAGAACAAATATTTGAATATTATGTAAACCGAATTTGGTTTGGTTCCGGAAACAATACGCGTGGTATTCAAAAAGCAGCACAATACTTCTTTAATAAAGACGTATCCCAATTAAACTTAGGTGAAGCTGCATTCTTAGCTGGTTGTATCAATGCGCCAGACACATATAACCCATTAAACAATTTAAACGAAGCTAATACGACAACAGATCACTTGAAAGCAGCTCAAAATCGACGTAATGTGACTTTGGAATTAATGATGCAACATGGATATATTACAGAAGAAGAATATAATCTTGCTTCAAATCAAGACATATCTTTCTCTTTACAATATATTGAAAGAACAAGTGATGATCCAAACCAAGCTTATATTACTCAAACACTTAGTGAAGTTATGGAATTGACCGGACAAGATCCTGCCATTATTCCAATGGATATCTATACCGCATTAAATCAAGATGCTCAAAAACAAGCCGATGAAATCTGTAATGGTAATATCGTACAATATCCAGATGAAGCATTTGATGTAGGTTTCTCAATGATTGAAAATGATACAGGAGAAATCATTGCGGTAGGACCTGGACGCCGTTACCACTCTGACTCTGTTAAAATTGATAACTCTACAGATTCAAAACAACCTGGTTCAACAATGAAACCATTGCTTGCCTATTCAAGTACATTTGATATTCTTGGCTGGTCTACAGTTCACCAGGTAAATGATAAGAAAAAAGATTATTGGAAGAATGGTTCTTATGCACCAGTAAACTCAGATGGTAAATACAATGGTAAAATGAGTTTACAAGACGCATTAGGCGTATCAAAAAATACAACAGCCGCGCAAGCTATGATTGATTTAGTAACAGCCAAAGGCTATGATTACTGGATTGATTTCTGTAAGAAGCTTGGTTACGATGAAGACGTAGCTAATGCATTCAATGAACAATATGCGATTGGTGGTTCTGGAATGTATGCGAGCACTGTCCAACAAGCAAGTGCCTACTCTATGCTTGCCAATGGTGGTAAACGTGTAGATGCCCATAGAATTCGTAAAATTATTCGTAGATCTGATAAAAAAGAATTTGAAACAAAAGCTCAAACACATGAATTAATTAGTGAACAAGCCGCTTGGATGATGTCGCAATTGCTTGAAAAAGTTGTTAGTGGTGGCTACAACAACTACAACAACATCTTGATGAGTAATTATACAGTTTATGGTAAATCAGGAACTTCCGATTGGCAAAATGAAGGTGCTCAATATGGTATTCCTGCTGGTACCGCAAAAGATGAATGGTCTTTAGGTTATACAAACAAATATACGATTGCTTGCTGGAGTGGATATACAACAGAATATATTCAACAAGGCTACTACATTACAATCTATGATTTAAATGTTGCGACTGCATTCCATATTTCTCACTATATGTTAGATTACATGCAAAAATATGCGACATATTCAGCTATTGAAAGACCAAGTGGTATTTCCGATTATAAGAACGGATATATCAAAGATGAGTTTAAATCTAAAGGAGATACAGCTTCTGAAAACGCAGACGAACAAGAAGCATGTGTTGCCAGTGGTGGTGAATGGGATGCAGAAGCTGGAACTTGTAAGAAAGCTGACGATGAAGAAAAAGAAGCTTGTGTTGCCGATGGCGGAACTTGGGATGGAACTACTTGTAAAAAAGAAGATACAGAAACAGATGTGCCAGAAACAAATGATGCTGAAACAACATGTGTAAATAATGGTGGAACTTGGGATGGAAGTGCTTGTACATATCCAACAACACCAGATCCTGAACCAACACCAACACCAGATCCTTCAGTACCTGAAGGTAATAGTTTAAATCCAACAGGATATGTTTGGTATGATCGAAGAAGTTTATATAACGTATTTGATAGACTTTAGTAAAAGTGCTCAATTGAGCACTTTTTTTGTATACAAAAAAACAGGGATAATCATTTCCCTGTTTCAAGTATCGTATTCGCAATTTGAAGTTGTTGATCACTTGGCGTTGGTATTCCTTCTAAAGGATATTCTAAACCTAATTCTTTCCATTTATAAGCACCTAACGTATGGTATGGAAGTACTTCTACTCTTTCTACATTTTTTAATTGAACAATAAATTGATGCAGTCTTTCTAAATATATTTCATCCGTATTAATAGTTGGTACTAATACATGACGAATCCATACAGGTTTTTGAATGTCTGATAAATATTTAGCGAATTCTAAAATATTTTGATTGGTATGCCCAGTTAATTCTTTATGCGCCTTTTCATCAATATGCTTAATATCTAAGAGTACCAAATCTGTAACTTTCATAAGTTGTTTAAATTTAGAAAAGAAAGGTTCTTCAAACGTAAAGGGTTGTCCACAAGTATCTAAAGTTGTATGGACTCCTTCTTTTTTTGCCTGTGTAAAAAGCTCAATCAAAAAATCAATTTGTAGAAGTGGTTCTCCACCACTGACAGTAATACCGCCATTCTCTTTCCAGTAAGGACGATATCGCAAAGCTTTCTTTAAAACAGATTCTGCACTTTGATCGGGTTCTTTTACTTTCCAAGTATCCGCATTGTGACAAAACTTACAACGCATATGACACCCTTGCATAAAAATGACATATCTTACGCCTGGCCCATCTACAAGGCCAAATGTTTCAATTGAATGAATAGCTCCTAACATCCTGTCCTCCTAACTAGAAAGAGCCTTATTAAAGGCTCTTATGACATGTACGACTAATAACATCTAATTGTTGTTCACGAGTTAAATCAATAAATTTAACAGCATAACCAGAAACACGAATTGTAAAGTTAGCATATTCCTCTTTTTCTGGATGTTCCATCGCATCTTTTAATTTTTCTACACCAAATACGTTCACATTCAAGTGGTGAGCACCCTGATCAAAGTATCCATCTAATACATTGACTAAGTTATTCACTCTTTCCTCTTCACTATGACCCAACGCATCCGGATTGATTGTTTGCGTATTACTAATTCCATCTAATGCATATTCATAAGGAAGTTTTGCGACAGAATTTAATGAAGCAAGCAATCCATTTTGTTCTGCACCATAAGCAGGGTTAGCACCTGGTGATAATGGCTCTCCAGCTTTTCTTCCATCAGGCAAAGCACCAGTAGCTTTACCATATACAACATTTGAAGTAATTGTAAGAATTGAAGTTGTTGGTTCACTATCACGATATGTATGATGCTTTTCAATCTTGCGCATAAATGTCTTTAACAACCATACTGCGATTTCATCGGCCCTATCATCATCATTTCCATAACGAGGGAAATCTCCTTCAATTTCATAATCAACAACCAATCCATCTTCATCACGAATTGTCTTAACCCTTGCGTATTTAATGGCACTCAATGAATCCACTACATGTGAGAATCCGGCAATACCTGTTGCGAAAGTTCTACGAACATCTGTATCAATTAAAGCCATTTGACTTGCTTCATAATAATATTTATCATGCATATACTGAATTAAGTTCAAGATATTTACATATAAACCTGATAACCAATCCATCATGATATCGTACTTATGCATAACTTCATCATAATCCAAATATTCACTTGTGATTGGTTTATATTCTGGACCCACTTGAACTTTTGTCTTTTCATCTACACCACCATTGATCGCATATAATAAACATTTAGCTAAGTTTGCACGAGCCCCAAAGAACTGCATTTCTTTACCCGTTTGTGTTGCACTTACACAACAACAAACCGCATAATCATCACCCCATACAGGACGCATCACATCATCGTTTTCATATTGAACACTACTTGTATCAATACTTACTTTTGAAGCATATTTCTTGAATGGTTCTGGTAAATTTGAAGAATATAGTACAGTCAAGTTTGGTTCTGGACTCGGTCCCATATTTTCAAGTGTATGCAAGAAACGGAAACATGTTTTAGTAACCATGCTTCTTCCATCCATGCCTAAACCACCAACATCAAGTGTTGCCCAAACTGGATCTCCTGAGAATAATTGGTTGTAGCTTGGAATTCTGGCAAATTTAACCATTCTAAATTTCATAGTTATATGGTCAACGATTTCTTGGATTTCACTTTCTGTAAAGACACCATTTTCTAAATCTCTTTCAAAATAAATATCTAAGAAAGTCGAAATACGACCAACAGACATAGCTGCACCATTTTGTGTTTTAATAGCTGCTAAATATCCAAAGTA
>CAJJTI010000061.1 GCA_905194705.1 uncultured Solobacterium sp.
TATCTCAAAGCATATTTATAAATAAGGGTCAACCACACGATTGTAGATTGTTAGATAATTTAAATAATTTATATTCATGTTTTAATAGTAAATATTTAATTGACATAGCGCAACTATTTATTTACATCTATCACCTTTAATTTGCTTTTTATCCAATTTTGTGAAATTTATAATAATCTCACATGGAGGAAATATGAAAAAACTAAATAAAGTATTAATTAGTGCTCTAATGATTTTAAGCTTAGGAGCATGTTCTTCTGGTTCAAGTTCAACTGGAGGAAAGTACACTGCTGGAACTTACTCTGCTTCTACAAAAGGTTTTGGTGGTGATGTTACTGTTACACTTACTGTGGATAGTGACAAAATTACAGATGTCGTTGTTGAAGGAAATGATGAAACACCTGCTGTTGGAGGTGCTGCTCTAGAAACATTGCAAAAGGAAATTCTAGACAAACAATCTTCAGAAATTGATATTGTTTCTGGTGCTACAGTAACAAGTACTGCTGTACAAGAAGCAACAAAGGCCGCTTTAGCAAAAGCAGAAGGAAATGAAACATCTTCTACAAACACATATAAAGCAGGTACATATACAGCAAGTGCACAAGGGCATAACGCTACTGTTACATTAGATGTCACTTTCAGTGAAGATGCTATTACTGGTATTGAAGTTAAGCAATCTTATGAAAGTCCAGGTGTTTCTGACAGTGCATTAAATGATTTACCTGAAGAAATTATTGAACATCAAACACTTAATGTTGATACGATTGCAGGAGCAACAGTATCATCAAATGCAGTTTTATCTGCTGTAAAAGATGCTGTAACACAAGCTGGTGGTGATCCAAGCAACTTGCAAACACCAGTCGAAAAAGAAGCATCTGAATCAAATGAATATACTGCAGATGTAGTTATTCTTGGTGGTGGAGGTGCCGGTTTAAGCGCTGCTGTCAGTGCGACTGATGAAGGAAAGAGTGTTATCATTCTTGAAAAAGAAGGCTATGTTGGTGGTAATACAATGGTTTCAGGAGGTATTTATAACTGCCCAGATCCTGATTTACAGAGCCAGGTTGAAATGACAGATGGTGTTAAACAATTAATTGAAGATGCTATCTCAGCAGAACCTGTTAATGATGAACACGCTGAACTAATTAAAAAAGTTACAGAGGAATGGAATGAATACAAAGCAAGTGGTCGTACAGACTTATTCGATAGTGTTAACTGGTTTACGCTTCAAACATATAATGCTGGAGACCATGTTGGTGATCTAAAACTAATCTCTACAATGACAAAAAATGCCAAAGATACGTTAGACTGGCTTCAAGAACACGGTTATGAATATCAAGACCGTATTGTTCAAGGAGCTGGAAGTTTATATCAACGTACTCACAAATCCGTTGATACAGCAGGTATTGGTTTTATCAAAGCTTTAACTAATACTCTTGAAAGTCGTGATTGCAAAATAATGTTAAATACAGCTGCTAAACACATCGTACTTGATGAAAACGGTAAAGCAGTCAGCGTAAAAGCTGAAGACAGAGATGGTAATGAGTATACAATCCATGCAAATAATGGTGTTGTTTTATCAACTGGCGGTTTTGCCGGAAATCTTGAAATGGTTCAAAAATATAACACAAGTGGTAAATGGCCTGATTTAACAACTAGAAAGAGTACTAACCTTCCTGGTATGACTGGTGACGGTATTACAATGGCTACAGAAATTGGTGCTGGTTTAAGAGATATGGATCAAATACAACTTCTTCAAACAACTTCTCCAAAAACAGGAAACTGTACATTCGGATATGTTGCTCCACAAGAAGCTGAAGGGTACTTATTTGTTAACTCTGAAGGTAAGAGATTCATTGGTGAAGATGGTCGTCGTGACGATATCTCTCTAGCCGCACTTGCGCAAACTGATGGATTATTCTATATGCTTGAATCTGGTTCTGTTATTACAGATCCTGATAATACAAAAGACTTAACTGGTGTACCACTAAATGAATTATTAAATTCTGGTGATGTAATCAAAGGTGATACGTTAGAAGATTTATGTAAAAAAGTTGGCTGGGATTATGAAACTGTAAAAGCAGAAGTTGATTCTTATAATGAAAACGTTAAGAACAATGCTTCTACAGATGAATACGGTCGTAAATTATTCACTATTCTACAAGAAGATGATCCTTGGTATGCAATCCCAAGAACACCATCTGTTCACCACACAATGGGTGGCGTAACAATTGATACTAACGCTGAAGTATTATCTCAAAGTGGTGAAGTTATTCCTAGCCTTTACGCTGCTGGTGAAGTTGTTGGTGGAATTCACGGTGGTAACAGAGTTGGCGGAAACGCTATTGTAGATTGCTTAGTATTTGGTAGAATTGCTGGTAGAAATGCCGCATTAAACAATGCTGAATAATTAGTTTCCAATATAAAACAAAATTAAAGGAGATGCTTAAGTATAAAGTATCTCCTTTTTCAATATTATTTATTTACCAATATAATTTTTAGCAGCTTCAGCAGCAATTCTTCCAGTACTCATACAATATTGAAGTGTTGCTCCATGACCGCCATCATCATATCCATAAATATTAGTTGCAATTAATTCACCAATGCCATATAAACCTGGTATTACATTTCCTTCTGTCGATAATACTTCACAATCATCCGTAATATCTGGTCCTGCATATGCTGTTAAAATATAAGTGGCTACAGGTACTGCATAGTATGGACCTTCTCCAATACCAGTCATCAGCTCAGAGGCTTTACCAAAATCAACATCCTCTTTATCTTTTAATTCGTTATAGCGATTAATAGTATCTTGTAATGTATTTGCATCCATTCCAGTTGCTTTTGCTAGTTCTTCAATAGAATCTGCTTTAATAACTGTATCTGCACCTTCAAACATTCCATCCGTCTCTGATTCATCATAAATTTGATAGAAAACACCAGTTTTATCTCTCATCATAGCAGCCATAATAAAGCAAGTTTTTTCATCTTCAGCTATAAATCTTTCACCATTACCATTTACTAACAAATAGTTTGTTGGCGTAGCAACTGCCGGTCCATAAACACCTCCAGCAAATGCAGGTGTATCATATGTAATTTCAGCTCCAACTTTCTCTGATAAACCTACACCATCGCCAGTAGAGCCAACGCCTGATAAATTGATAGCTTTTTTCATGCCAGGTGCCCATTTATCCATAAGCTCTGTTCCTGCAGCCCAACCACCAGTCGCAAGAATTACTGCATTAGCATGAATAGTAACCTTACTTCCATCTGCTCTTTCAGCTACTGCTCCGATAACCGCTCCATTATCATCAGTTAATAATTCAGTAGCTTTTGTTTTATTCATCATTGTAATGCCATCAGTACTACTTATTTTATCGTAGAAAATTTGCATCATTCCTCCGCCAGCACCAGTAATGTATTCGTCTGGTGAGCCAGGATTAGTTAATCTAGCTACTGTTCCATCAATAAACGTTTCCGTCATTTCATATGCCGGATTATAACCTATTTCGTTTCTCATCCATTCAACTGTTTCGTTAGATCTAAAGGCAATCTTTTTATCTAAAGCATCATTTATTTCACCATGACCCATATTTTGAAACCATTTATAGAAATCTTCTGCTGAGAAATATCCTTTTGGATCATCTTCATTTGTGGCATAGCAAACTGCTCCGCCAGAGCGAGCTGAAGAACCGCCATATGCCTCTTCTTTTTCAATTAATATTGTACTTAAGCCACTACTTGCAGCTTCATAAGCAGCAGACATGCCGGATAATCCACCGCCCACAATAAGAACATCTGTTGTTAATTCTTCGTCACTTTGCTTTTCTTTTTCAATTGCAACCTTTTTCAATGCATCAGCATCTCCACCTGCTTGATTAACTGCATCACTTACTGCACTTATTACTGCATAACTTGAAATAGTAGCTCCTGTAACTGTATCAACTGCCAAAGATTGATACTTAACAATATCTTCAGGAAGTCTTGTTAACGCATAATTTGAAATTAATGGTGTTTCAGCATTTTCACCAATTTCAATTTTATCAATTGCATTATCACTGAAAGTTACATTTACGTGTACTTCCCCTCCCATACCAGTTCCAATTCCTTCGTATGTTCCTGCTTTATAGCTAAGAGCATTACTTTCTGCAGTTGGTGAAGGACTAGGTGCTTCTTGTTTAGTACATGCAACCATTGTAAAAGATATACATGTTACTAAAGACATTACAAAATTTCTTTTTAAATTCATATATTTTCTTTTCCTCTCCATTTTGATACTTTGAATTATTTTGTCATTTAATAATTCAACACTTATCTTGATAATAATTTAACATGTTCTAAAATTAGTTATATAATCAACAAAATGTAAATGTTGAATTTTTCAACATTCAAACTAAAATTGTTGAATTCCAGAAAGAAAAGAAATATGAAAAAAAATGAATATACGAAATATCAATTAGGATTAGCACTAAAAGAACTATCAAAAACAAGCGATTTAAGAAAAATCAGTATATCTGATATATGTATTCTTTGTAATATGAATCGCGGAACATTTTATTATCATTTTCTTGATAAGCAAGAATTAATTAACTGGATATATCATTATGATATAACTGAACCAACACGAAAAATTCTTTCCGAAAATCCTGAATCATGGAATGAAATATCAGTCTTTGGACTTAATAAAATGCTCGCAGATAAATCTTTCTATCTCCAAGCAATCAAAATTGATGAACAAAACAATTTGAAAGAATACATTAGAACGGAAATCGAAGGAAACTGGAATCTAATGTTACAAAGATTTGCAGACATCTATTATCCAACTAAATGTTGTAGTAATTTACAATTTTATTCTGATTTTATGGCAAATGGGGCATGGGCAACATTAATTAGATGGGTTAATACAGGTATGAAAGAATCACCAGAAACACTTTCCAAATTAATTGACACAATATCTGGAAATTCAATGAAAGCAATGTTTGAATTTTAATTAAGAATACATATATATATCGTTTATAATTAAGATAGTTAACTGGAGGTATCACATGAAATTAGCTACTGCACTAAGTGAAAGATCAGATATTCAGAAAAGATTATCTGAATTACAGGAAAGATTAAATAATAATGCAAAAGTCCAAGATGGAGAAACAACTGCTGAAGATCCAAAAGAACTATTAAAAGAATTAGATTCTTTGACAGAACAATTAGAAACACTCATTTATAAAATCAATCTGACAAACAGTAAAACAATGATTGATGGTACAGAATTAACATTGCTTCTTGCAAAAAGAGATGTTTTAAAACAAAAGATTGTTATGTTAAGAAACTTCTTAAATACAGCAAGTGCCAAGGTTGATCGTTATTCTCGCACAGAGATTAAGATTTTAAGCAGTGTTGATGTAACAAAACTACAAAAGCAAATTGATGTTCTAAGTAAAGAATATCGCACAATTGACGAAAAGATCCAGGGAGCTAACTGGACAACTGAACTACTATAACAATAATTAGTGTGTAGTTTCTTAGGGAGAATACGATCTCAGCGGTTGAGAATGAGCCGTATACATAGTGTATACAGGACAGTATACTGTGAGAAACCCTCACATTGACATAAGATTGTCCCGTACAACTAACAATTGTAAATTTACTTTAAAATATACTACCCAGTATTTACTAGGAAATGAGGGTGTGGTTTGGGGATTTTAAAAGAGTTCGCTTGAGCTCTTTTATTTTCGATATCGATACATGATAATACCACCTGCTACACCGACATTTAATGATTCAAAACCATTCATATCAATACGCGTGCATATATCACTATTTTGAATACTTTCTTTTGAAACCCCCTGACCTTCATTTCCTAAAATAAAAGCCATGTTTTCTTCACGTTCTACTGTCTCCATACTTACTGCATTTTCTAATGCCGTTGCGACAATCTTTACATTCTTTTCTTTTAAATATGGGATGACTTCTTTTAAATCTTTGTAAATTACAGGAATATGAAAGAAAGCACCTTGAGTAGAACGAATAACTTTTTCATTATATAAATCTACTGTTTCTTTAGAACAGTAAATTACATCAAAAGAAAAAGAAACTGCGGTACGAATTAAAGTTCCTAAATTTCCCGGGTCTTGTACACCATCAAGTATTAAAACTCTTTGAAATAACTTAGGCTCTTTTTCTAATACATGACATACAGCAATAAGACTTGCACCAGAAGGATTATCAGATATTTTATTTAGTATTTCTTTTGTGACTTCTATTGTATTAGAAAAAGAGAATGGGCAAGTATCATAAAATAAAATTGTTTCTACAATACCTTCTTTTAAAGCTTCTTCTATTAGATGCTCCCCTTCTATTAAAAATGTATGTGTTTCATCTCTAAATTTTTTCTTATGTAAAAGACACCATTCTTTTACCTTTTTATTTTGTAGTGAAGTTATTTTTTCCATGCAATTATTGTAACATAGTCTTTTTTATTTATTACTTTACATTTATTTAACATTTCTTTACTTTATCACTTTACATTTGCACCAAATAATAAGGACTGTAAAAGGAGTTTCATAAAGATGCATAAATTTGAAGTAAATGATTTAAATCTATGGTATAACGATTTTCAAGCTTTAAAGAATATTAATATAAACATTGAAGAAAATGAAATCACTTCTTTTATCGGACCATCCGGTTGCGGTAAAAGTACATTTCTTAGAACTTTAAATCGTATGAATGACTTAGTAGAAGGATGTCACATTGAGGGAACAATTAAACTTGATGATGTAAATATCAATAAAGATATGAATCCTGTAGAACTAAGGAAAAGAGTTGGCATGGTCTTTCAGAAAGCCAATCCTTTTCCTATGAGCATTTATGATAATGTCGCTTATGGTCCTAGAATTCATGGTGAAAAGAATAAAGCAAAGCTTAATGAAATCGTTGAAACTGCATTAAGACAAGCATCTTTATTTGAAGAAGTAAAAGATAGATTAAATAAACCTGCCTTAGGTTTATCAGGTGGGCAACAACAACGTCTATGCATTGCTAGAGCTTTAGCGATTGAACCAGAAGTATTACTTATGGATGAACCAACCAGTGCTTTGGATCCAATCGCAACAAGCCACATTGAAGAATTAACAATGGAATTAAAAAAGAAATATACGATTGTAATTGTTACACATAACATGCAACAGGCATTACGTATTTCTGATAAAACTGCTTTCTTTTTACTTGGCGAATTAATTGAATACAATACGACGGAAGAATTATTCTCAAAACCTAAGAAAAAGAAAACAAGTGATTATATCACAGGGAGATTTGGATAATGAGAACAAGATTAGACGAAGAATTAAGAGAAATGAACAAAGAAATGCTGGAAATGGCTGCTCTTTGCGAAAAAGCTATCAGTTGTGCTGATAAAGCGTTATTAAGTCAAGAAAGAGAACAAGCTGAAATAGCTATCGATTTACAAGAAGATTTCAAGCAAAAAGAAAAAAATCTAGAAAACTTATGTCTTAAAATATTACTTTTAGAACAACCTATGGCCTTAGACTTAAGACAAGTATCTGCCGCATTAAAAATGATTACCGACTTAAGAAGAATTGGTGAAATTGCCGGCGATATGGGAGATATTATCCGCTATTTAAATGACGAAGATCATCTTGAATATTTAACATCTATGGCTTCTAGTGCAAGTTCTATGGTAACAAATGCCATCAATGCCTTTGTTCAAAAAGATGTAAATCTTGCTAAAAAAGTAATATCAAGCGACGATATCATTGATGACTTATTTCTAGAAGAACGCAATGAGATAATAAATATGATTCAAGAAACTCCTCAAAAAAGTGCATATGCTATTGATTTAGTCATGATTGCTAAATATTATGAAAAAATAGGAGACCATGCTGTTAACTTAGCAGAATGGGTAATTTATTTCTTAACGGGGAATCGAGAAAGAGAGAGCTAGTTATGATTTATTGTTTAGAAGATGATCAGAGTATTCGTGATATTGAAATATATGCTTTAAAACAAACAGGATATGAAGCAGAAAGTTTTTCAAACAGTGCTGATTTTTTTACAGCTGTAAAAAAAGAAAAACCTGAATTAATCATTTTAGATATTATGTTACCTGATGAAGATGGCGTAACTGTTCTTAAAAAAATACGTGCTAGAGAAGAGACAAAAAATATTCCTGTAATTATGGCAAGTGCTAAAGGAAGTGAATTCGATAAAATCAATTCTCTTGATTTAGGTGCTGATGATTATCTTGCTAAACCTTTTGGCATGATGGAAATGGTTTCCAGAGTCCGTGCAGTATTACGTCGTTCCACAAAAGAAACGCATGTTGAAAAAGAGATGAAACTTGGTAGTATTTCACTAATTCCAAACCGTCATGAAGTCTATGTAGATAATCAAAAAATAGATTTAACCCTTAAAGAATATGAACTTTTAAAATTACTGATGACTTATCCTGGTATCGTATTTACCCGAGAGCAACTTCTAAATTCTATCTGGGGAACTGAATATGATGGGGAAACAAGAACGGTTGACGTCCATGTTCGTACCTTAAGGCAAAAGTTAGGTGATGCACAAAATCATATATCTACAATTCGTGGTGTTGGTTATCGCTTCGAGGAGAATATAACTTATGACTAGTAGAATATTTAAATCTATTTTCCTTTCTACAATATCTGTATTAATTGCATCTATTCTTTTATTTACCTTTGCTTTGAATAATTATTTTGCCTCTTTATCTATGAAAGAATTGGCGAATGAAGCAGAACTAGTATCACAAGGGATGGCCTTCGATGCTGATAATTATTTAAATCACTTGGATTTAAATGAAGATTATCGTATTACCTGGATCAGTAATGATGGAACCGTATTATTTGATTCTAAAGTAGATGCAAGTAAATTAGAAAATCATTTAGAACGTGATGAAATTAAAGAAGCGTATTTATATGGTAAAGGCGAAAGTGTTCGTACTTCTACTACAATTGGTAAAACAACACTAAACTATGCCATCAAATTAAAAGATGATTCATTCATCCGTATTTCAAATGACAGAGAAACAATATGGTTAACGCTTCTTCGCTTAATGACACCACTTCTTTGGATTTTAATTGTCGCTACATTAGTCAGCTATATTATCTCAAAAAGAGTTAGTAAACGTATCGTTGAACCAATGAATCATTTAGATTTAGATAATCCATTAAATAATCAAGGGTATGATGAAATTGCCCCACTTCTCGTACGTATTGATCATCAAAATAAACAGATCAAATCACAAATGGAAGAACTTACACAAAAGAAGAAAGAATTTGATGATATTACTTCTGATATGAAAGAGGGTTTAATTCTCATTGATGAAAATGGAAATATCCTAAGTATGAATCATTCAGCAAAAACTTTATTAAACGCTAATGATAATGTATTAGGACAACATTTCTTAAGTATATCCAGAAATGAGAATTTCGCTGAATTAATTAAAACAGCCGAAGAAACAGGAAATGTAGAAAAAGAAATTGAATTAAATTCTAAATATTTACATATCAGTATATCTTTAGTCGAAACAAATCATTCTCGTGGTTACAGTATCTTAATTTATGATGTCACATCTGAACATGAAACGGAAATGATGAGAAGAGAATTTACGGCAAATGTTTCTCATGAATTAAAAACACCACTTCAAAGTATTATGGGATCTTCTGAACTATTACTTAATAACATGGTTAAAGATAAAGATGTTAAAAGTTTCAATGAGCGCATCTATAAAGAATCTAAACGTCTATTATCTCTCATTGATGATATTATCCGACTTTCTGAACTGGATGAAGATACAACTATTTCTAATAGTACCCCTATCAACTTGAAAGAAATTGCTGAAGAAGTAAAAGAAACACTAACTGACAGTGCTGAAAAGCATCATGTTACAGTAGCTTATGATTTACAAAACGCACCAATTAACGGCAATGTACGCTTAGTTTATGAAATTATGTATAACCTTGTAGATAACGCCATTCGCTATAACAAAGAAAATGGCACTGTCACAGTGAAAACTAATACTTTAGGAAATAACTCTATTCTTTCTGTAAGTGATACAGGTATTGGTATCCCTCAAGAGGCACAAAATAGAATTTATGAAAGATTCTACCGTGTAGATAAAAGCCACTCAAGAAGTACTGGTGGTACTGGTTTAGGCTTATCCATTGTTAAGCATGCAGTAAAAAGATGTAATGGTGAGATT
>CAJJTI010000062.1 GCA_905194705.1 uncultured Solobacterium sp.
TGTACCTGAGTTATCTGTTTCATCTTTAGTTGATGTATTTTTTATAATAGACATTAAACTAGCGGTTAGAATAATATTCCATCCCAATAGTCCTATAGCAAGTACCCAATATATTTTTTTCACTATTATCACCTCCATGTTCTATTTCAAATTGTCCAGCGCTGCATACTATAAGATCTTTATTCAGTGAGCCTCTATGTTTCATTAAAGTGTTGCATGTTACTTCTAGTGCTTTTTCTCTTGTGTTTGCCTCTTCACTGATATGAGCTAAGACAATCATTTTTGTTTTTTCTGTTACAATCTTACCTAATATATTCGCTGCATCTTCATTGCATAAATGTCCTGAATCAGAAGTGATTCTTTGCTTTACATAATATGGTCTCGATGTACACATCAACTTTTCTATATCATGGTTACTTTCTAAAATAATATAATCTGCACCTGTTAATAAAGGGAGATATTTATCTTTTACGTAACCAGTATCGGTAATATACACTAGTTTCTCAAGCCACGTTTCAAAGATATATCCAGTTGTCTTTTCTGCATCATGAGATAAAGCTAGTGGACGAACTGTTACATGTTGAAGTTGGAATGGCACTTCACTTTCAACCCGTATCGTATCAATCTTGTCTATTTCTACTGGCGAATAAACTGGATAATCCTTAAATGTTTTAATTTGTGATATGTGATCTGTATGGGTATGTGTAATGAGCACTGCATCTAAATCTTTCAAAGAAAACCCGATACGCTCAAAAGCACTTAATAAATATTTCTTTGTTGAACCGCAATCAACGAGAACATTTAAATGTTCATCCTGCAGTAAGAAACAATTTCCTTTTGAACCACTCGCTAATAAATAAAACTTCATCGCATTACTGTACAATCAAGATATCCATCACACGGATTCTGAATTTCTCCATTCTTTTCAATATAGAAGTGAACGTGAGGACCTGTCGCTCTACCAGTCATACCAATTTGACCAATATAATCACCTTTATCTACAACTGTTCCTTCCATAAGAGGACTACGAATAGACATATGTCCATAATATGTTCTTTGACCATTATTATGATCAATAACGATATAGTTACCACTGATACCATCATAACCATTTTTTACAATGACACCACGATCTGCTGCATAAATTTTTCCATATAAGTCATATAGATTTTGAATATCAATAGCTTCATGGAAATGTGGATAAGTATAGCATCCCCATCCACATGAGATTGTTGGATTTTCAATTGGCCAACGGTAGGTTCCTGTACCAATACTTGGCACTTCCATCGAACCAACAGCCACAACTTCATTGATAGGTTGCAAAGTAACTACACTTGATTTCAAAGTACCATTAACTAACACACCATTAATCCATTTTTCTGAATATAAGGCATTTCTACTACCGTTAACCCCTTGTTCAACAAGTTCCGTTTGCCCAACACGTACTGTTTCATCTTCAACATATACAGTAGTAGGATAAACTTCTTCCTTGCGCATACTTTCTTTTTCAACAACAACATCAAAGATAGGTTCAAAGTATGTAACACAAAGTTCTTCACCTTCATTTAAAATCTGATCTACACTTGTAATCTTGTCGCGGTTGATATTCATAACCTGTGTTGCGGATAAACCTTTATTTTTCGCACCGACACCGGCTACCGTATCGTATTTTTGAACAACATAGTATTCTTTTTCGTTGTTATCACCATATTCAATAAAGTTTAATATCTCTTCTTTCGTAGCTAATACATCACTTGGATTAGCATAACCTTCTGATAAAGATATCGTTTGCGAAATTGATATACCAACAGCTCTTGTATCATATGTATTTAAAATTGCTGTTTCTCTACCATTCAGCAATAAATTCAACTCGTCTTTATCTACATAATAGGATAGATATTCCATCAACGCATCATTATAAATTTCCTTATTTTTGACATACATTTCTGCATATATACCCGTTTCATCACTAAAAGAAACTAAAGTTGCCTTAATAGAAAATAAATCATTATCTGTTAAATAGTTAAAAATATCATCATCTTTATTTTCATAATTGTAATAAGACTGTTCTTCTACAAGATATATATTTTTGCCTAAAGTAATTTTAGAATCAGGAAATAATGTCTTGTAGTCATCTTCATATATTGTATTCAAATACTTTTTTAAAGCGTTCTCACTTGATACAACGCCAACAAGTTCATTATTTTTATATAATTTTTGAATCGTTTTAGGACTTGCAGCGATACTGGTAATATTTTGATCAATAATACTTTTTTCTTGTGCTTCTGTTTCAAATGGTTTATTTGCCTGACTGCTAAATTGACCAGGAACAAAAACAACGATAAGTATCGCTAGTAATAAACTAATTGCTAATACGGCTACGTTTTTTGTCATCTTCTACTCCGATACATTTGCATAATTCATGCAGGCATTTGTATTTGCTTCAAAAGCTAGATAAAACTTAGTTGTTTCACCATTTCTATGCTTGGCAATATTTACTTCAAGCTGCTCTGAATTATTTTCTTTCGCTTCTTCTTTTACTTTTTCATCATAATATGATTCACGGAATAACATTAATACAATATCGGCATCCTGCTCGATTGCTCCTGATTCACGCAAGTCACTTAACATTGGTCGTTTATCTTGTCTAGTTTCAACAGTACGAGATAATTGTGATAAGGCAACTACTGGAACTTTTAATTCTCTCGCTAAGGCTTTTAGGCTGCGGGAAATATCTGATACTTCCTGTTGTCTAGATACATCACGAGAATTACTGCCGGATGCAATCAACTGAATATAGTCGATTAAAACTAAATCCAGTCCCTGTTCAGCCTGTAATTTACGACATTTACTGAATATTTCTGATACTTTTACAGCTGGCGTATCATCCATATATAGTTTTAAACCTTTTAAATCCACAATTGCTTCATTAACAGCATTCCATTCATTATTTGACAAGTGACCTGTTTTAATATGATCACCAGGCACTCTACTTTTGGCACTTAATAAACGCATACCTAATTGTTCAATTGGCATTTCCAAAGAGAATATCGCTACCGCACCTTTTCCACGGTTATGTTCTGCTGTTTGTAATGCAAAGTTTAAAGCAACCGCTGTTTTACCCATAGAAGGTCTTGCGGCTAGGATAACTAAATCACCACGTTGAAAACCATGCGTAATTCTATCAAAATCTCTAAATCCTGTTTCTACACCAGTAATAAGTGATTTTTGTTCAGCCATTTGCTGAATTTTAACAAGTACATTATTAAAAATTTCAGGAGAAGCTGCAAAATCATTTGTTTTACGATTGTGTGAAATATTCAATATTGATTTTTCTGCCTGATCTAAATATTCATTGATATCTGTTTGCCCAGCATATCCTTCTTCAGCGATTCTTTCGGCTGTTTCAATCATATTACGCATGATGGCTTTATCATGTACCATCGTTACGTAATTTTTTGTATTGGCACTTGTTACCGCCGCATCAGTTAATCTTGTTAAATAGGAAAAGCCTCCTACACTTTCTAAAGTACCTAAATCCTTTAAACGTGTAGAAGTTGTTGTAATATCGATTGCTGCACCCTCTTGATATAGCGAATCTATCGCCTTGAATATACGTTTATTCGCTTCAGCATAGAAATCATCTTCACTTAATCCTTCTTCCATCGCAATACGCGCAGAACGAGGATAAATCATCATTGTACCAAGAAGACTCGCTTCTGCTTCAAGAGCAGACGGCATTACTTTTAATGGCATAGATTACTCTTTTCCTTTTACTTCGCAATTAATTGTGGCAATAACACCCTTATATAATTCAACTCTAACTTTTGTTACACCTAAGCTTACAATTGGAGCAGTATCTAAAATCTTACGTTTATCTACTTTATATCCATTTTTATGTAATTCTTCAACAATTTGTTTTGTACTTACAGAACCAAATACTCTTCCTTCAGCACCAGAATTCACTTTAAATGTGAAACGTTTTGTTTCTAATTCTTTCGCAATTTCTTCTGCTTCCGCTTTACGACGAGCATCTTCTTCTTTTTCAGCTTGTTTTTGTTCAGCTAAAATTTCTCTACTTTTTTCTGTAGAAGCTACTGCAAGTCCTCTAGCAATTAAATAGTTACGTCCATATCCGTCAGATACTTCAACAATATCCCCTTTTTTACCCACTTTTTTTACATCAGTTTTCAGAATGACTTTCATCTTGGCCTACCTCCATAAAATAATTTTCTAAAGCTTTCGCTAATTCTTTTTCAACATCATCTATATTACATTTCGCTCTTTGCATAGCTGCTGCCGTCATATGACCACCACCATGCAGGGTTTCCATAATAACCTGTACATTAACTTTACCATTGCTTCTAGCACTGATAGCTGTTTGATCTTCATCAGTATTCGCTATAACAAATACCGCATTTACATTTTGAATCTGTAGTAACGAATCTGCACATTGACTCATTAGAGAACGAGTAATTGCTTTTCCTTTTACTGGTGTAACAATAACCTGGTGAGGATAATTCTTACTCATTGCCATAATTGAAGATTTTAATGAAAATTCACTATATGAATCTTTTAGATATTCATTTACCTTTTGAGGATCTGCACCCATTCTTCTTAAAGTGCTTGCTGCATCATATGTTCTAGCTCCAGTTCTAACAACGAAGTGATTTGTATCAATTGTCATACCTGTAAGCATAATTGTTGCAGCTAGTTCTGATATTTCAATATGACTTGATACATATGGAATTAACTCTGTTATTAACTCACAAGCGCTGCTTGCTCCTGCTTCAATATATAAGAATATCGGTTTAACACCCATTTCTGTACTACGTCTATGATGATCAATAACCGCCACATTCTTCGCTTGTTCCAATACTTTTGAACCATTAGATTGCTTAATATTATGATGATCCACCATAATTACCAAAGTCTTATTTTGAAGTTGATTCAATGCTTCACTTTCTGTCACAAATGATACTTCATTTTCTAATTCTTCTCGATTAGCTTCTAGAACTGCTTTTAATTTACCTTCAACACCACCTGTTTTTTCAATAATACAAACTTGCTTACGTAATATTTTAGCCATATAGGATACACCTAACGCTGCTCCCATACAGTCAAAATCCTGTTCCTTATGTCCAACAATAATCACATTGGAACTTCTACCAATTAACTCTCTTAAAGAGTGAGCCATAACTCTGACACGAACTCTACTTCTTTTTTCGATTGCTTCACTGGATCCACCAAAATATTTAACTTCTTCTCCAGCTCTTTGTACGGCAACCTGGTCACCACCACGCGTTTGCGCTAAATCCATTAGATTGATAACCATTTCATCTAACGTTCCAAAGTTATCTGTACCCATCGCAAATGCCATAGACAAAGTAATAGATACTTCTTGTTTTACTGCTGCTTTTCTAACAGTATTTAAAATTGAAAAATGATCAGCTGCTAAATCACTGAATATTTTCTCATTTAGAATTAATAAATAACGATAGTTATTGATACGTCTTAATAAAATACCATGATCTTTACAATATTCTGTTAATGGTGTACGTACTGCCACATTGATATTTGATACAGCTGCTTCATCTTCATATTGTGTACTTTCTTCATAGTTATCTAGTGAAGCCATACCAATTACAGGTCTTTCTTCTTCATAAGCCAATTCATAGTTATGCTTTTCTGTTATATCTTTAAAGAATAAGACTGGTTCTTCTTCTTTTTTTGTAATTTCATATGTCTTTTCATCCAGTTGAACTTCAGCTGTATCACTGTCACCAGAAATAATTGCTTCCGCTTCAGGAATCCAGGCTAATACTTTCTTACCTACCCGGTTAATACCCCGAGCATAAAATAAATCACTCATCCAGGTAATCACATGATTGTCATCATACGCTACCATACCAATACCACCATATAGATAAGCATCTTTTGCAGTATTCCCAAGTATTTCTCTAACACCAACTGCCTGTTCTTCACTTAATTTATCAAACTTATCCGCAAGATAAATGTACATAGCAATTTGTACAACCACTAAAATAACGGTCATAAAATACCATAAGTCATATCCTAAAACAGATAAGGCAATAACAATTGATAATTCTATAAATACTAAAATAATGAGTAATTGTCTTACTTTATTTATTTTTTGTAACATAGGTAGCTCCTTTTAACATATTGGTATGCCAATTTGTTGTAATATACATAAAGCCAAGCATCGCCATTGGCAGCATAAACATCATTGTTAAAAAGAAAGATAGAATAACTCTGAATCCAGCTAATTTAGGATTTCTTAATCCCCCTTGAACAACTAAGCTTATCGCTCCCATAAAGCAAAGATAGATAACACCACATAATCCTGCACCTTGAAGAAATGTCTGTAGACCTGTATTACTTAACGGATTATATAAAGTATAGTAATACACTACAAGTCCTAATATACCAACATATCCTGTCCATTTCTTTGGATAATAGAAAGCTAGTGGAGTAGATGGAGGTAATGTAAAACGTAATCTCTTTAATAATAATCTAGCAAATACATGTGTAATAATACCCTGTAATACACCTGTTAAAACAACTGACACTAGAATTACTGTTGTTAACATTTGTTTTAAATTGACTGTAGCAGGTAAATTCATACCACTTTTCGCAAAAGTATCCGTAATAATCTTTTCATATTCTGCCATTTCTGCTGCTAAGTCATAACCAAAGAAGCTGGCATATACAACAGTTGTAATAATATTGACAAAAATACCTATCAAAATTGCTAAAAATAATAGTTTCTTACTGTCTTTATGGTCATAAATACCTGAACCATACATCATACCTAAGAAAGATTCACTTGCCACATAGAATAATGTTTGTGGTGTACCAATAATAAAAGACAACAAAACAATTGCAAATAACACAACCCAGGAATTCTTCATTCCATATTTTGCACCATAAAATACCATTGGCAGTGGAAAAAAGAAGAGAAACATTTCTTCTAGCATTCCTGCGAATTGTCGATTGACGACTAATAATAATCCAACGATAGCACACATCATTGCGCCATCAGTAATTTTTCTAACACTGTTATTCATTTATACCCTCATTTTTATACATAGAAAATTATAGCATGAATAGCAATATCTGAAAGAATATGCAAATGCACCATTTTTGTATAAATATGGAAGTTGACCATTTTTAATTGTTGACAAGTCAACATATTTTGATAAAATACTTTCCATGAACAAAAGATACGAAAACTTAGATACAAATATCTCTCGTATTGAGCGATCACTACAGAAGATTAAAGAAAAAGAAATGAATTCATTTCACTTAAAAGGTTCTTCCATCCGCATTTTATTAATATTAAATGAACAGGAAGAAGGTTTAACTGCTGCAAAGCTCTGTAAAATAACGAGTTTTGATAAAGCTCATATTTCAAGAGTTCTAAAAGACTTAAAAGCACAAGAACTTATCTCTCAATCTGAAAACAAATATGCTTCATTAATTAAACTCACAGAGAAAGGTAAAGAAATATGCATATTTGCACTTCAAAAAATAGATTTCTATGTCCAAAAAGCCGGTAACAATCTAGATGATGAAGAAAGAAAAGTATTTTACAAAGTACTTTCTACTATTGCATCTAATTTAGAAGATATATGTAAAGAGGAGACGAACAAATGATTGAAATTATTACTGATTCTACAAGCGATATTACACTTCAAGAAGCTAAAAAATATGGCATTACAGTTGTACCTTTAACCGTACACTTTGGCGATGAAGAATTTTTAGATGGTGTAACAATTACCCCTCATGAGTTTTATGAAAAATTAATTGAATGTGAACAATTACCTAAAACAAGCCAAGCAACCCCATTTGCCTATGCAGAAGCTTATCAAAAAGCATATGACGAAGGAAAAGACATTCTTGTTATTACAATTAGCAGTAAATTATCCGGGTGTTACCAAAGTGCAGTAAATGCTTCCAGCGAATTTGACAGTCATATTTCTATTATTGACTCAGAAAATGCTGCAATTGCTGAAAAAGCACTTGTATTAAAAGCTGTTGAATTAAGAGATAAAGGTTGTTTTTTAGAAGAAATGACAGCTAAATTAGAAGAAGCAAAAAAACATTTACATCTTCTTGCACTACTCAATACACTTGAATATCTAAAGAAAGGTGGACGAATCTCTGCTGCAGCTGCATTAGCTGGATCAATTATTGGGATTAAACCAGTTATCACAATTAAAGATGGAGTAGTTGAAGTCGTTGGTAAAGCACGTGGTTCAAAAACAGGCAGCAACATGTTAAGTAAATTTATCAACGAATCTGGTCAAATTAACTTTAATGAACCTTTATGTTTAGGCTATACAGGTAATGATCCTCATCCGTTAAATAAATATATCGAAGATAGTAAAGAGTTATATAAAGACTATAACAAAGACTTTGATATTACCGTTATCGGCGGTGCAATTGGTACACATGCTGGTCCTGGATGTATTGCTATAGCTTACTTTGATAAATTAGATTAGTTATAAGCTGCTTTTTGCAGCTTTTTCTTTTCATATCTCTATTAATTCTTTATCATTAAATAACGAAATCAAGTGAGGTGCTTATGAAAGCTATTTGTTTTTTTGATGTAGATGATACACTTGTTCCTTTTGGCTTAAATGATATTAGAGAACAAGAAAAAAAGATATTAAATCAATTACTGGAAAATGGGCATTATATTTTTGTTAATACTGGTAGAACTCGTTCTTTTATTCCAAGTTTTTTATTAGACTTCCCATTTTCCGGATATGCAGCAGGTTGTGGAACATATATTGAAATTAACCATCAACTAAAACACTTTTATGAATTCGACCAAAATACAGGAAAAGAAATTATTAAGGATTTACAAAAATATAACTTATCTGCCATCTTAGAAGGCCACTCTTCAAATACATTTATTCATGAAACAAATCATCCAGTAATGGAAGCTTTACGAAAAGTATATAAAGAACAAAATGTAACTGTAAGTAATCCATCAGATGAAAACTGCAGATTTTCAAAATTCAATATTTTCCCAAATGAAAATGGTGATATCGATACTTTTATCAAGAAATATGAATCTTCTCTTGAATTTATATCTCGCCACCATAACTTCTATGAAGTTACGCCAAAAGATTACTCAAAAGGTACAGCTGTAACAACTATCGCAAATGATTTAAATATCCCTATTGAAAATTGTTATTGTTTTGGTGACAGCACAAATGACTTAAGCATGTTAAAAGCTGTAAAACATTCTATCGTTATGGGTAATGGTGATGAAAAAGCAAAAGAAATTGCTGAATTTGTCACACATGACTGTGCAGATGATGGTATAGAATACGCTTGCTAGCATTATGGCCTTATTTAATTGGAAGCCATGCTATATCATAACGGATTTTCTGATTTTCAACATTTGTAACAAGTAACATACTAGTAAGAACATCGTCGTCCAGTTTGTATCCTTGTTTTTCTAAGTGACTTAATGGCTCTTCAAGCCATTTTTTTGTATCTATTTCTACAGCTGAACCACTAATAATTGTTTCTATACATTTGCATGATGGATAATATGTCACAGAGTCTGTTTTCTCCAACTTTAGAAATTTAAAATCATCAGCAGAGATAATATTTGCAATATTTACATTCATTACATCATCATTACTTGTTTTAGATCCGCAACTTGCTAAAGATAATAGCATAGCTGCACTTAATAAATAACTATATAATTTCTTCATATGTCCCTCCATAAATCACAATAAAGTAGGAAGTAACTTCCGAGTCAATTGTTTTGTTAAATATTTAGCAAATTATTTTCTTAATATTAAACAAATCCTAATAATTTCTTTTTTTATTTCTTCTATAATGTCAGTTGTATGAAAGTAGCGTTAAAAAATATATTTACAAATATTTCAATCATATTATCTATATTTATCTATGTATTATTATTTTATTTTTCTTTAACCGAAACTTCAGTTATAGACTATGACATGAATGAATATAGCTATTTTGTAAAAGATAACGTTTTAGTAAATCTCTTTTTCTTATTTATTTATATTTATATTATTTACACTATTTCTTCATATCTATACAAAT
>CAJJTI010000063.1 GCA_905194705.1 uncultured Solobacterium sp.
AAAAGGATTAGCTAAGAAAATGAAAGACATTATTAACAGTCTTTCTGAATAAAGGAGAATTTAATGCCAGCTGCTACGACTCATTTTGAATTTGCAAAAGATGCATATAACTTGTTAGATGAAAATATAAAAGAAAAGATAACAAATTTACCACTATTTTATTTAGGAAGTGAAGGACCAGACTTGTTCTTTTTCAGTCATTATGTTGCTTTGCCAAATTCTTTAAAAAAATATGGTGATTATATGCATAATCATAATGTCAAAGAAACTATAAAGTTTATGAAAGATTATTGCAACAATCAAACTATGCTTTACAGCTATTATGCAGGATTCATTTGTCATTATGCTTTAGATTCAAACACCCATCCACTAATCAATAAAAACGCTGCAATTAATCATGATAACTATAACTGCAGTGAAGGTATCCTGCATATTCATAGCGAAGCTGAAATAGATGCTTATATTCTTCAAAAGCACGATTCTTCTATTAATGACTATAATGTCTTTAAATACATCAAAGTAACTGGTTTAGAAGCTGAAGCTCTTGCCACAATGTACCAACAATTATTTTCTGAAGTATATGGATGGAAAGTTTCTAAAAAAGAAATATTAGAATCTATTCGTGGAATTTCCAAACTTACTAAACTCTTAAGTCCTAATAGTACAACTAAATACAACTTTGTGACTAAAGTAGAATCATTATTTCATTTACCAAAATTTATCAGTGGTATGATGTTAAACAACAAGAAAGAACATTCTTCTGTTTTAAATGAAGATCATTCTATAACTTTTGAATTAAACGAAAACAAAACGGAAAATGCTTCTTTTGATGAACTATATAAAAAAGCTCTCGACGAAGTCGTAAAGCTTTTAAATAACGAAATAGATATAGAAAGAGATTTTACAGGTCACTCACTTGTTTCTTCGCTCTCTCTAAAATAAGAATCAAGATACATCTTATAAGCGATTGTTATTGCAACATTATGTAACATTCGCTTTTCTTCTGCCTCTTCTTCGTTATAGTCCATTCCTGTTTTTGACTCTAAAGAAGATAATAAGCTAATTAGTTCTTCTCGAAAATAATTATATGCATCTTCTACTTTATAGTGCTCTTTTTGTAAAGTTAAAAGATATTGAATATGATTCATTGATAATACTGTTTTGGCAAATACGATAAAAATAAATCCTGCTATTTGATCTCTGGAATATGCTTTTTTATTTGCTTTTGAGATTAGTTTCAATTTAACATAATTACTAATCATTGAAGGTGTTACTGTCATACCCGGAAAATCTTTTAAATATCCGTTAATGTATTTTGTTACTTGATCAAGATATAAACCAACATCAGGTATTTCTTCATATACAGGTAGTTTAAAGTTATTAAATGTTTTAATAATTTGCTCGTTTCTGTTCATAATCACATTTTAATTGAGTTATTAAAATTCGTCAAATAAATAAATTGTTATCTCTTGATAAGTTATTTAATAACCGTTATTATAATATATGTAATCAGTTAATGAATAACCGATATGGAGGTGGATTATGACAACATTAAATTTTAATTATTCTGAATATAATCCTAAGTTTACATTCAAGGCAAAAGATCCATTGAGTGCCTTATCACATTTCATTGGTTTTCTTTGTTCAATCGTTTTAAGTCCTGTTCTACTGATACATTTAAGCAATAAAGGCGCTTCACATATTGAAATGATTAGTTTAGGTATATTTATGCTAAGTATGATTCTCTTATATGGAGCAAGTGCTTCCTACCATTCTTTCAATATTTCTGAAAAAGCAAATAGAGTATTAAAGAAGCTGGATCATATGAGTATATTCATCTTAATTGCAGGAAGCTACACACCATTATGTGTTATGATTTTGCCTAAACCAATTGGTATTCACTTGTTAATTATTGTTTGGACTATTGCTTTACTTGGCATGCTATTTAAATTTTTCTGGGTAACTTGTCCTAAATGGATATCTTCAGTAATGTATATCGCTATGGGCTGGGCTTGTATATTTAGAATTCCTCAACTATATGCTGGCCTAGGCATACATGGTTTTATGTGGTTATTAGCTGGTGGATTATTCTATACCATTGGCGGAGTAATTTATTCCATGAGATTAAATATCACCCCTAAAAACAATAAAGGCTTTGGTAATCATGAATTATTCCATCTATTTGTATTAGCAGGCAGTCTTTGCCACTATATTGTAATGTTTTGTTTCTTATAAACTCTTTTCAGCAAGTGATAAATTTCCAAAATATTTGTCACTTGCTTTCTTTAGATAAAAAAGTCCATTGTTAATTGATTCAGTAGTGTTGATTCCATTTGCTATTTCTACTATTTCAATATTATTTTGTTCAAGTATATCTTTTGATAATTCACATTTACCACAAAAAGATACTATTTTCGTATCTGGTGCATGCTTTTTTAAACCACTTAAGACTTTTCCCATTAAGCTTTGTTTATCTAGACAACCTTCTCCTGTCACAATTAAATCGCAATCTTTTACTAAATCATCAAAATGAACAAGTTCTAAGAAACCTTCTATTCCACTGTTTATTTCCGCATTTAAAAATGTCAAACAACCGTACCCTGCTCCACCTGCCGCTCCTGCGCCATTTGTTAAAGGATCAATATGGTAAATATCTTCAAGCAATTTAGAAATATGTTTTAAGCCTTCATCTAGTAATTGTACCTCTTTTTCACTTGCACCTTTTTGTGGGCCAAAAATATATGCTGCACCATTTTTACCATGTAATGGATTTTCAACATCACTCATAACAATAAATTTAGTTTCATGAATTCTTGAATCTAAAGAAGTGATATCGATTGACTTGACCTTGCTTAAAGAAGCACCCAGAGGAATAAATGCATTATGTGAATCATCATAGAAGCCAGCTCCTAATGCACATGCCATTCCACAAGCACAATCTGTTGTAGCACTACCCCCTAAACACAAATAAATTTTTTTACAATGATAATCTAGAGCTTTTTTGATTAATTCACCAAAACCATAGGTATTAGAATCAACAGGATGCTTTTGATCTTGTTTTGTTAAGCCACTGCTTTCCGCTATTTCTATTACAGCTGTTTCATTTTCTAAAAGTCCAAAATATGCATTGATCATCTTAAAATCAGGAGAATGTACTTTTGTATAAATTTTCTTTCCTTTTCTTATTTGCAAGAAACAATCTACACTTCCTTCACCACCATCAGCAATTGGTACTTTAACTACATTTGTAGACATATATTTATCAATTGATGAAGACAAAATATCAGTCACCAGCGTAGAAGACATACTGCCCTTAAAACTGTCCGGAATCACGATTATTTTTTTCATAAGATAAACCATTCCTCTCATAATCATTATAAATAGAAAAAAAGCACCTTTCAGTGCTTAATTTATTAGTTATCTGAGAAACCCCAGGATGGCATGTCATTGCCTCTACGAATTAAAACTGTTTTTTGGAAATCAGTTTGATTCAAGAAATGCAATACATCGTTCACTTCTTCTTCTGTACAACCAAGAAGTAATTTAACATCTATTGTCTTTTGCAAAATATCTGCCGCTACAATTAAGCCAGTTATTTCACTATGATTTTTTGTCCCCATATAAACAGAAATTGGATTACCATTTCCTGTTTCATCTAGATGTCCATATTCAGTTGGATAGATTAGATTTTTAAACTGTGGATGTACTTCGCCTTTGTGTCGAATAATGTTAACATTACTTGACAAGAAAATTGTATCTACTTTTTGCCAAAAATAGGCATTATTATCATATGAAATCATTTTGCCCCTCACTTATATACAAAAAGAATTATATTACAGTTTCAAATCAATGTAAACACTATCAAACACAATGGAAATTTTTTCATTCCATATAAATATCTTGTTTTGAAATTTCTTTAATTGTATGTTTTCCTGTCATTAACATTGCATCAGAAAGCTCATTTTTCAAAGCATTAACTTTATCTTCTAATCCTTTTGCTCCACCTTTAACAGAGGCTAAAGCTAAAGGTCTACCAATCAAGACACCATCTGCACCAAGAGCTAAACATTTATAAATGTCTCTGCCTGTACGAATACCGCCATCAATAAGAATCGTCATTCTGCCATTTACTGCTTCTACAATTTCTGGTAGCACTTCTACAGTAGCTCTAGTTTCATCAAGTACTCTTCCGCCATGATTTGATACAACAATACCACTGGCCCCACTTTCTAAAGCAGCTAATGCCCCGTGAACTGTCATGATACCTTTTACAATAAAAGGTTTTCCTACTTTTTCGCGAACATATCGTAACGCTTCTATATTTTTTGTTTCAACAGGTGTTTTTCCTGCTCTCAATAATGGTAATCCAGCAGAGTCAACATCCATCGCTAACATATCAAAATGTAAAGATTTTAAGATTTCAACTCTTTCATCAATACCTTCCTGAACCCATGGCTTCATCGTTACTATACCATGTCCATTATGTTCATCTATTGCTTCTGCACTTTCTTTAAATAAACCATTAACGTCTATTCCATCACCTGTGAAAGCTCTAATTCCAGCTTTTTCTGCACCTTCTAAAACTATACTGGTATAATCATGATCACTTAATTCAGCACCATAGTTATTATTAATTCCCGCAATTGGTGCAACAAAGATTGGTACGCTTAATTCCATTCCTAAAATATTACATGCTGTACTAATTTCTTTTGCATCTGCACATACATCAAGATTTAATTTAATCTTCTTGAAAGCTTCTACATTTCTGATAAAACTTGAACCTGAACCTTTACCACCAAGTCCTGGTATTTCTCCACGACACGCATATCCATTACATTCTTTACATTCTCTACACTTTAGCATATATTTTCTTCCTTCTTTTATTTATTATATAAAAAAACAGATTTGCACAAACCTGTTTTTTGATTTATTTTTTAACGGCTACTTTTCGAGCAAGCAAACTGAATACAAATGTCATGATAACAAGTATCATACTTGAGAAATTTGCAATTTGAGCAGCGTTAGGATTTAAACTGCCTTCTGTACGCATTACCCAGATATGTAAAGCTAAGGTTTCTCCTGGTCTAAATGGATTTAAAGGACAAGTAGGAGATAATATATTCCAATTTGTCCAGTTGATGTTTGTACTTTGCCCAGCAGTATACAATAAAGCTGCCGCTTCACCAAAGCCTCGACCTGCCGCCATGATAATTCCCGTCATAATTTGATGAAAAGCTGCGGGTAATAATACTTCACGAATTGTCTGAGACTTTGTTGCACCTAATGCAAAACTGCCTTCCAAATATCCTTGTGGTAAATTTTTCAAAGCATTGTGTGTTTCTGTTGTTACTAATGGAATACTTAATATTGATACAGCTAATGCCCCTGCAAATAAATTCCATTTCATTCCTGTCATCAAAATAAATACAAGATATCCAAATAAACCTACAACAATAGAAGGTAATGATGATAATGTCTCAATACTGATTTCAAGAAAATTTTTTAATTTACCAGCTTTTGCATATTCTGCTAGATATATACCAGCCCCTGTTCCAATCGGAACACTGATAAGTAAAGATAAAAATACTAAATATATCGTATTGAATAATTGATTGATAATACCACTTGAATTAGAGCTAAGTAATTCTGGATAAAATCCCTTAATTCCTTGAAAGATGATGTAACCCGTTAAGAATATTAAAAAACCAACTGTAAGAATACCAATCAACCAGAAAACACCTGTCATGAATTTATCAATTTGTTGATTTTTATTTTCTGTAAAATGACTATTTTTCATCTTTTTTACCACCTAACTTATGAATCAAGAAAATTAAGAACATTGATATCAGGAATAGTAATAAAGCCATTGACCATAAAGCTAAATTATGTTCACCACCATCAGCTGTATTACCCATATCAGCTGCAATAGCAGCTGTCAAATTAGATGTAGGATACAAAAGACTCTTAGGAAAAGCTCTTGTTTTACCAATCACCATCGCTACTGCTAACGCTTCACCAAAGGCACGTGCTAAACCTAAAATTACACCAACAAATATCCCTTTTTTACAAGCCGGCAATACTACTTTAGAAATTGTCTGAAAGCGTGTTGATCCTAGCCCCAAAGAAGCTTCTCTATATTCATGAGGAACAGCTTGGATTGCATCTGTAGCTACTGTCGTAATTGTTGGAAAAATCATTACTGCTAAGACAATTGCTGCAGCAAGTACTGAAAAACCACCCATTTTTGCATGAAAGGTTGTCTTAATAAATGGTACTAAAACTGTTAACCCAATCCATCCATATACAACTGAAGGAATACCTACATATATTTCTACAGCAGGACGAATATATTTATTACTGATTTGAGGAACAATTTCGCTCATAAAAATGGCTAAACCAATAGAAAATGGCAGAGCAATGAGTAATGCTAAAAAACATGTCATCAGGGAACCACATATATAAACTAAACTGCCAACTTCTCCTTTCGTTGCACTAGCAGCACTGTCAGTTGGATTCCAGTTACTAGAGAATAAAAACTCAAATATTGAATGTTTTCCCTGAATAAACGTTCCACTTCCCTTGTAAAGAAGAAAGATACCAATTGATGCCGTCAAAAGAATAATAAATATTCCGGTAATTTTAATCATCAAAGCGTATTGCTTATCTTTTTTTAGAGCTTTTTCCATATAACACCTCTATATAATGCAAGCAAGCTATTTTTATAGCTTGCTCTAATTAGAATTCTTTTTTTTGTAAAATTATTCGTGTGATTTAACTGCAGCATCACTCATCTTAGAAGCGACACCATATCCCATTGCTTCAATGTTTCCAGCAAAATCATCACTCATCATATATTTAATGAAGCTTTGAGCAAGTTCACTTCCTTCACCTTTTGTATACATATGTTCATAACCCCATACTTTGTATGTTCCGTTATATGTATTTTCAAGTGTTGGTTCTACACCATCAATAGCTATTGATTGAACTACATCACTATTAACTAGGTATGATAATGCTACATAACCAATTGCGCCAACATTATCAGAAATAGTTTGGACAAGAGTTCCAGAGTCATCTGTTTCTAGTGCTTCATTGCTTGCTTCTTCTTCACCATTTAGTGCCCACTGTTTGAATAGTGCACGAGTACCACTTGAACTTGGTCTAGTTACTAGAAGAATATCTTCATCAGGGCCACCAACTTCTGACCAGTTAGTTGTTTTACCTGTAAAAATATCAATTAGTTGTTCTGTTGTTAAATTTGTTACACCTAATTCTTTATTTACAACTGGCGCCATTGTAACTGTAGCTACTTTGTGGTCAACTAAATCTTTAGCAACCCCAGCATCCAATTTTTCTTCAGCTGTAACGTCAGAATTCCCAATATCTACTGATCCATCTGCCACTTGTTTTAAGCCTGTTCCTGAACCACCACCATTAACAGTGATTGAAGTATTGAGGTTAATTTTCATGAATGCTTCAGCCGCTGCTTGAGCAAGTGGCAATAATGCACTTGAACCGCTGGCTGTAACTGTTCCACTTAATGCTGTTTGTGTTTTAGTTTCTGTTGTTGATAAAGCTTCTGGTGCTACTGTTGCAGCAGTATTTGCGTTACCGCCACAAGCTACTAGAGATGCTGACATCATTAGTGATAAAACGATTTTTGTTAAATTTGTTGTCTTCATTTTCCTTCTCTCCTTTTAAAAGACAACTATAATTTAGTTTTACAATGTTAAGAGAAAAAGGAAGATAATGTTATATTTATGTAAATTAAAAAGTCTTAACAAAAACTTGCTAAAACTTTTTTGGTTTAATTTCTTTATTTGGTAAAAATAAATTCATATATTTATAGATACTCTTTTTAGAAAACATATCTACACATTGACTTGATCCATCAATTAAATTAACAACCAGCAAATCTCCTGAAGGATGCCACTCATATTGCCAGTTTAATATCTCATCCCAATAGATGATAGAACATTGTTCCCTGTCTCTTGTATTAAACATGATGAGATAATCTTGGGTAAAACGAACTAACTCTCTATCAGGCATAAAACATAACGCAAAAATTGGTATCATGACTAAACATACGAGTGTTGAGGAATAATAACTCGATTGAAAACTGACTACTAAACCAATAAACAGCAAAAAGACAAGTATTCCTTTTGGTTTTACACAAACGGAATGAAATGTTTTTGAAGAAATGGGTAAATTTCTAATCTTAATCACTTGGGATTTCATAATTATGTTTATTATAACATTCTTGTTAACAGCTTTTCTTTTGATATACTAATAATTATGAAAAAACCAATTACATTTGAAATTACGCACGTATGCAAACAATCCGGTGCCAGAACCGGAGTATTACACACACCACATGGTGATGTAGAAACACCTATGTTTATGCCTGTGGGAACACAAGCTACTGTAAAGTTCGTTTCTCCTGAAGAACTATACGCATTAGGAGCTGGTGTAGTTCTAGCAAATACTTATCACTTATGGTTAAGACCTGGAGAAGATATTGTTAGACAAGCTGGTGGTGTCCAAAAATTTATGAATTATAAGGGGCCAATGTTAACGGATAGTGGTGGATTCCAGGTATTCTCTCTTTCTGACACAAGAAAGATTACAGAAGAAGGCGTTACATTTAAAAACACACTAAATGGCGATATGTTATTTTTATCTCCAGAAAAATCTATTCAGATTCAAAACAGCATTGGAGCTGATATTATGATGTCATTTGATGAATGTATCCCATTCCCTGCCACTTATGAATATGCTAAAAATTCAACTGAAAGAACGTTACGTTGGGCAGAGAGAGGGAAAAATGCCAATACACGTCCTGAAGAACAGGCATTATTCGGTATTGTTCAAGGTGGTAACTATCAAGATTTACGTTCCTATTGTGCTGAGAAACTCGTAGAAATGGATTTTGATGGATATGCCATCGGTGGAACTAGCGTTGGTGAAGATAAAGAAACAATGATGCAGATGGTTGACTATGCTGTTGAAAAATTACCGTTTGATAAACCTAGATATTTAATGGGAGTAGGAGCGGTAAATGACTTGCTTGAAGCAGTATCTAGAAATATCGATATGTGTGATTGTGTTCTACCAACAAGAATTGCAAGACATGGTACATTGACTACAAGTCATGGACGCATCAATATTCGTAAAGCAATTTATAGAGATGACTTTACCCCATTAGATGAAAACTGTGACTGTTATTGCTGTAAGAATTATACAAGAGCGTATTTAAATCATTTATTTAGAACGGATGAAGGCTTCGGTACAAGACTTATGTCTATCCACAACATTCGTTTCTTAGTTAAACTAATGGAAGATGCTCGTACAGCAATTAAAAATGACAGATACAATGACTTCAAAAATGAAGTATTACAAAATATGAAATTCGATCAAAGAGGATTTTAAAAAAGAGCACTATAGTTAGTACTCTTTGAACTCTATTTTTCCATTATCTATAGAAGATACTACAGCAAGGCTTTCTACATGATAGCCTTGTTTTCTTAATTCTACACCACCTGGTTGAAAACCTTTTTCAATGCAAATTCCAATACCTTCAACTGTAGCTTTAGCATCATTGCATATTGATATTAACCCTTCAACAGCTTTTCCATTAGCTAAAAAGTCATCCACAATTAACACATGATCATTTTCTGTTAAATAGTCAGAAGCAACTGTGATGTAGTAATCTTTATGATATGTATAAGAATGAACTGTTGTTACATATACATTTTTATCAATATTGCTGGATCCCTTCTTTTTAGCAAATACAAGTGGAACATCTAAACTAAGAGCCGCAAAGCAAGCTGGTGGAATACCACTTGCCTCAATGGTTAATACCTTTGTAATAGGAACATCTTTAAACTTTTCCTTTAATTCTTCGCCTATCTTTTGCATCAGTTTGATATCTACCTGATGATTTAAAAAGCTATCTACTTTTAAAATATTCTGGAGTGAACCCCAAAAGTTGGACAACCAACTGGAGGGGTTTTTCTTATGAAACT
>CAJJTI010000064.1 GCA_905194705.1 uncultured Solobacterium sp.
TTCAATTTCATCAAGAATAGATTTAGTTTGTGCTTTTGATCTTAATTTACGATGATATGTTATCGCTACACGATGCACTTCATCCTGCATTCTTGTAAGAAGGAAAAATAAACCACTGTCTTTATCTATTGCAAATGTTTCGCCATCTTCATTCATTAGAGCATTTGTATTATGGTGATCATCTTTTACAAGTCCCATAATCTTAATATCAATTCCCAATGAGTCAATAATCTCTTTAGCTGCGTGAATCTGTAATTCGCCACCATCCACAATAATACCATCCGGCATACGTCCGTTTTCACTTAACAAACGGAAATAACGACGATAAATTACTTCTTTCATTGAATCAAAATCTGAATTACCTGTATGTAATTTATACAGTCTGTAATCCTTTTTTTGTGGGTAGCCATCTTCATATACAACACATGCTGCAACTGTAAACTGACCACTAATGTGACTGTTATCAAATAACTCAACTCGATTCATTGTATGCCGAGCAAGAGAAGATAACTGCTCCACTGCTTTTTCAATTTCTGTATCTTGTTTTTCTGCTACTTCAAACTTCTGCTCCAGTTGTTTTTTCGCATTATCAACACACATATCAATTAACTTTTGACGATAACCTTTTTGTGGTAAGAAGATTTTCATATCTAATACTTCTTCAAGAGTACTAGTTTCTATACCATTAGGTAATACAAGTTCTGAAGCTTTAGGATGTTCATCGTAATACTGAACAATAAAGTTAATAAATGTATCTTCAGGGTCATCATATAAAGGTCTTAAACGATATTCTTTTGATAAGATTGTTCCATTACGTACTAAGAATCCAGCAATTGCAATATAGCCTTTATTTACATAATAGGCAAAAGCATCTTTACTGCCTTTTTTATCCATTTCAATCATCTGCTTATCTACAACTTGATCAATTGAATCGATTAAGCGTTTATATTCAGCAGCTTTCTCAAAGGCCAATTCCTCACTGGCCTGTAACATTTTCTTTTTTAAATCATCTTTAATTTCTTTTGTATCGCCATTTAAAAAGCGTGTTACTGCTTCTTCCATTTGCGTGTAAATCGATGAATCTACTTCATTAACACAAGGGGCGAGACATTGACCCATATGGTAGTAAAGGCATACTTTATTAGGAATACGTTCACATCTTCTAAATGGATATAAAGACTGTAAAAGTTTCTGGGTATCACGGGCTGCCGAAGCGTCTGGAAATGGTCCAAAGTATTTAGCACGTTTATCTTTTTTTGTATCACGAGCAATAAGCAAACGCGGATATTTCTCTTTTGTAAGTTTAATATACGGATAACTGGAATCATCAATAAACATGATGTTATATTTTGGACGATACTTCTTGATTAGATTTATTTCTAATACAAGAGCTTCTTTTTCTGATGAAGTCACAATATAATCAAAATCTTCAATATTCGATACCATTTTGGTTGTTTTAAAATCATGCGCACCAACAAAATACTGATTCACACGATTATGAAGATTTTTAGCTTTACCAACATATATTATTTCACCATTCTTATCTTTCATTTGATAAGAACCGGGATTATTTGGCAGGGTTGCTAATTTTGCTTTGATATATTCTTTATTCATTTCTTTATTTCAACAACTGTTGCTCCCGTTCCACCTTCTTGAGGCATACCAATACGATAGCTTTCTACATACTTATTTCTTTTTAATCTTTCGTGAACAGCTTTTCTTAATGCACCACTGCCATCACCATGAATAATTCTATATGAAGTTAATCCATGTAATCTTGCTTCATCCATATAACCATCTAATTTATCCATTGCTTCATCAACATGTAAACCAATCAAGTTACACTCTAAAGGCATACTTGAATAAACCGAATGATTTTTAACGGTCACGAATGTCTCACTTTTTTCTTTTGGTAACATCTTCAAACTTGGGCGAAGCTGATTCTTTTTTACATGCAGTTCACGACCATTAAGTGATATTACAATATCTTTTTTACGGATTTCTAAAATTCTCGCTACCTGATTACTTGAAGTTAATTCTACAACATCTCCCACTTCAAAATCTTCATGCAGCGTATTTTCAACTGGAAGTTCATTTATTTCATCGTTATTCAATTTGTTTCTTGTATTTAGTACTTCATGATATTTTGCATGTTTCTGCTTGCGCATTTCTTTCAAAATTTCATCAGCTTCAAGTTTGGCATTTTCAATATACTTCTCTGCTTCTTCCTCAGCATTTTGTTTCCAGTGTAATTTTTCAATTTCAAAAGCTCGCTGCTCTTTTTCTAGCTTTTTCATCTTTTGATTCAATTCTTCAAGTTTAGCATGATATTCTTCTTCTTTTTTTCTTGCTTCATGAAGTTCAGCATCTAAAGTTTCAATCAATTTATCTTCCTGTGTTTTAGTTTGTCCCTTTAAAAATCTTGCATAATTAACAATATGTTTTGGCAATCCATATCTTAAGGCAACTTCGAAAGCGTTACTTTGTCCCGTCAAACCTTCAACATAACGATATGTAGGTTGTAAATTCTTCATATCAAATTCAACACTTGCGAGTAATATATCATCATGTCTTTTTCCATATGCTTTTAAACGGTTAAAATGAGTTGTCGCAATTGTCATAGCACATTTTTTACGTAATTCATTCAATAGAGAAATTGCTAAACTTTCACCTTCTTGCGGATCAGTACCTGAACCGACTTCATCTAAGAGTACAAGTGAATTTTCTGTTGCAAAGCGAGCTATTTCAGCCTGTTTTTTTGTATGCGCACTGAATGAACTTAAAGACGATACAACACTTTGATCATCCCCAATATCAGCAAATACACGGTCAAAGAATGGTACTGAAGCTGACTCACAGGTAACGGGAATACCACAATATGTCATCAGTACAAATAAGCCAAATATTTTCATTGATACCGTTTTACCACCAGTATTTGGACCAGTAATAAGTAAAATACGTTTTGGATCTTCTAAGTGATATGTATTAGAAACGACTTTATCATCCGCAATTAATGGGTGTCTTGCTTTTATAAATTCAACTTTTCTTTCTTCTGCAAGTTTGCTTACAACTGCATTTTTCCTTTTACCCCAGTTTGCTTTAGCAAATAAAGCATCAAGTAAAGCACAAGTATCTAAATTTGCTAATTCTTCTTCAGCAGTTTCTTGAACATAGCTTGTACATTCTCTTAATATTTTCGCTACTTCATCATGTTCTTTGGATAATAGTTCCTGTTTATGGTTATTTGCTCTTACGACAGCAGCTGGTTCTATGTAACTGGCCTGTCCACTTGCAGAATCGCCATATACTAGACCTCCAAAAGTATTTTTTTCTGATGCTTTTACTAATACAACACTTCTACCATTTCGTGTAGTAACAATACCATCCACAATACTGTTAGCGTGGCTTTGAATAAATTTATTCATCGCTTCTTGTATTTCATTATCTGCTCTTCTTAATTCTCCACGTATCTTCTGCAGATTACTTGATGCATTATCTACCACTTCACCATAATCATTGATGCAGTTTTTTATCTTGCTGCTTGTTTTCTGGTGATACATCAAAGAAGAAAAATATTCATTTAATGCTGGATGATCAAATTCGATTGTCTTTTCAAAATCAATAATACCTTTAACACCCTGTATAAAGTTGGCAATTTCAATTAAATCAAGCCCTGTTAGAGATCTTCCTTTTAAGGCTAGAGATAAATTATTACCAATATCACGTATACCTAAAAATGGTACATCCCCATAATGAACAACTACCTGTAATGCTTCTCTAATACATTCATTTTCTCTTTTTATGATTAAACGGTCATAAGAAGGCTTCAACTCATGAATGATTTTTTTACCACGTGAAAAAACACAGAGATCTTCGATCTCTTGAATAATTACATCTAATTCGAGACTTTTTTCTAAACTCATACTAATTACTCTTATATCCTTGATCTTCCAGCCATTTCGTTACCGCTTCTTTGTCATTATCAGGCATATCTTTTACTTTCAAATAAATATCATTGAATAAATCACTGGTATCAGTTGATACCCCTAACATATTAACAGCTTGTACAGCAGTTTCATTTATATTGCTTAGCATTGAGCGATTATAGATAACTTGACCATTTGTAAATACAGGCATTTTCAATGCTGTGCATATGACAATAATCCATATTGTCGCACTGAAAAAGCCAAACAACCCGCCAAGCAAAGAACTGATTTCTTTTAATCCTGGTACTTTCTGTATACCGTCAAAAAGTTTACTTAACAAATGGAAAATAATCTTACAAATAATAAACAATAATAAAAACCATACTGTTCTATTTGCTAGAGCGTAAATATCTTCTGCAAGCAATGTATCTTGAAACGGTAAAATTGATTTAGGCACAAGAGAAAAAAAGCTGCTACCAATATCGGAATAACGCCATGACACAAAGAAAGCAATTAAAGTACCAAATAAATCAAGAAGTTGACTTAAAACTCCTTTATGCATTCCTTTCACGACAAAAAGTACATAAATAACTATTACGGCTATATTAAACAAATAGATATAATCTTCTGGAATCGTAATCATAGAAACCTCTTTCTTACTGTCTTATGTTAGCGATATTTCATTTTTTTATCAATATCGTGTTAGGATTATTACATGACAAATCAAATTATAACTTTAAAACTGACTGAAGAACAAATTCAAAAACTTGGTGATGCTTTCGCTTCTAATAAATCAAGCAAAGTACCCCCCTATGCATATTATCAATTAAAATGTGAGGATTGCGTTATTACAGCATATACAAGCGGTAAAGTTGTCTTTCAGGGAAAAGATGCTGAAATATATGCCTCATCTTTTCAAAAGAAAAAAACAATTATTCTTCCCCAGGCTGGAAGTGATGAAGTAGGAACAGGAGACTATTTTGGTCCTGTTTGCGTATGTGCAAGTTATGTGGATGAAAAAGCTATGGATGTTGTGCAATCTTTAAATATCCGTGACTCTAAAGCCTTGACTGATACTGAAATCCGTCAAATCGCCCCTATTCTTGAAAAAAATGTCATTCACAGCACTTTAATTGTCATGCCAAATAAATACAATAAAGTTCATGAAACGACAAATTTAAATGCGATAAAAGCGAAGCTGCATAATCAGGCATATATTAACTTAAGTAAAAAAGTAGCACTGCCTGAATTTATGATTATCGACCAGTTTGCTCCTGAACCATTATATTATCGTTACTTAAAAGATGATAAACAGGTTGTTCGTCATATTCATTTTGAAACCAAAGCTGAAGATAAATATATCTCCGTAGCGATAAGCAGTATGATTGCAAGAAATGCCTTTTTAAACGCTCTTGATAAAATGAATGAAGCATATGATATGACCTTTCAAAAAGGTGGCGGTAAACAGGCTGATGAATGTGCGAAAGAATTTATTGAAAAATATTCTTTTGATAGACTTCATGAAGTTGCTAAAATACATTTTAAAAATACAGAAAGGTTGTATTAGTCAACCATTTCTGTATTTTTTACTTTTTCAACCGACAGTTTAATTGTATTTTCTAATTGCAAAAGCTCAATGCCTGCTGCCTGTAACATTTTTTTACTGGCAATTGTTGTTTCGGTATCAGCATATTTGTCTGATTCATACACGATACGCTTGATGCCAGATTGAATGATTGCTTTTGCACATTCATTGCATGGAAATAAAGAGACATATATTGTACATCCACTAACAGATCGTGGACTGTTCAATATCGCATTTAACTCCGCATGGACAACAAAAGCATATTTACTATTTAATACGCCACCTGATCTTGACCATGGAAATTCATCATCACTGCATCCTTTTGGAAAACCATTGTAGCCAACAGATACAACTCTATGATTTTCATCAATAATAGCTGCGCCAACCTGAGTATTAGGATCTTTTGATCTTAACGCACTAAGATGTGCTAATCCCATAAAATACTCGTCCCAAGTTAATGTATTTTCTCTTTTATCCATAAAGAATTCTCCTAATGTAAATAATAGTGAATCGTATCTATATTATAAAGCTTTTCTAATTTAGTCGTCATCTTGTCTGCATACCATCCTAAGTGATGATCTTTTTCAAACTGCAAAATAGCGATATCTGTACCTAAATAAATATCATTTTCATTGATAGCTTTTCTTTTACAAGCAAAAACACATAACACGCAAAGTAAACAAATCGTGCAGATACGATATGTTTTCTGCATATGTAAGTCAAGTGCATATACATCAAAGGCAAAACTCAATAAGATACCAATCAAGAAACCACCAAAATGTGCAAGAACACCAATACCAGGCATAAAGTTAATACATAAGTTAATTAACAGTGTTTGAATTAAGCTTCTTCTTATAGCTTGACTTTGTAATAAGCCACTTTTGATAATCATCATAATTTCTGCAGCCATCAAGCCATATAAACCACCTGATAAACCAACCATCAAAGTATTACCTTCACCAATAAAAGAAACTAAACTTCCGGTAATTGTAGATAAAGCTAAAATAATCCCAAAACGGAAAGATCCATAATATTTTTCAAGTACTGAACCTAGCGTATATAAAGCAGCCATATTCATTACTAAATGCCATAATTCAATATGAACAAAACCTACTGCTAATAATCTCCATATTTCTCCAGCAGAAATAAAAGCTTTATAATATGCGCCAAAAAGAATTGCCATATTTGTAGAATTCATCCCCAAAGGCAAAAAATGAATACATAAAAATACAATAATACATATTGCCATAACCGTATAGGTTAAAGGCATTTTCTTGAATTGAATCATTTGTCTCTTTCCTTACGTAAAATATCTAACAGTTTATTGAAATAATCTGGAAGTGGTGCTGTAAAAGTCATTTCTTCTTTTGTTCGTGGATGAATAAAGGAAATCTTATATGCATGTAATACCTGTCCTTCGGTATCCATATATGCACATTTCTTTCCATATTTTTCATCACCCATTACAGGATGATTGATATATTTCATATGGACACGAATTTGATGTGTACGTCCAGTCTCTAAAGAACATTCAACATAAGTTGAATTACCAAAACGTTCCAGAACTTCAAAATGAGTTCTGGCATCTCTACTGCCTTTATCTGTTACTGTCATCTTTTGACGATCACGAGAGTCTCTTCCAATTGGAGCATCAATCATGCCACTGTCATGCGTAATGTTTCCCATCACTATTGCTCGATATTCTCTATGACATGTTTTTGACTCTAATTGTTTAGCAATTTCAACATGAGCAAAATCATTCTTGCATACAATAATACACCCGGTTGTATCTTTATCAATACGATGAACAATACCTGGTCTTAATACTCCATTAATACCTGATAAATCTTTACAGTGATATAAAAGCGCATTAACAAGTGTATGTGAGTAATTGCCACTTGCAGGATGAACAACCATCCCCTTTGGTTTATTGATAACAATTAAATCACTATCTTCATAAAGAATATCTAGAGGAATATTTTCAGGCAATGCTTCTAAGTTTTGCATTTCAGGAACTTCAACTATAATTTCGTCATTCAAAACTGTTTTATAACTGCTTTTTACTGGTTTTCCATTAACCAGGATCTTACCTTCTTCAGATAATTTTTGAAGAAATGAACGGGATAAATCCGAATGCAAGCTCAAATAGCGATCAATACGGATATTTTCTTCATCAGCGATTAACGTTAAATTAGACATTCTTTTTTTCATTCCTTTCTTCTAACAACATCAAAATTAAAATAATACCTACACCAATGCATAAAGCAGCATCAGCGATATTAAATACTGGAAAGTTATAACCTAGTGGATATGTATCAATAAAGTCTCTAACATAACCTAATACCAAACGGTCATATAGATTACCTACTGCTCCACCAATCATTAGTGCAAGTGAAAAACAATACCACTTGTCTTTTGCTTTCATTTTCTCAATAAAGAAATAGATTAGTACACCTATCTCAATTAGACCTACAACAATTAAAAATAATCTTTTCCCTGATAACATACTCCAGGCAATACCAGTATTTTTACAATATGTGATATATAGAAATTTTGGAATAATTTCTATACTGCCATGTAATGCTGGTGTAACCTGTATATAATATTTCGATACTTGATCAAGTAAGAATACAACTAAAATAATAAAATAATACATAACGTACCTCTTCAAAATACTCTAATTATCATAACACAAAAAAAGCCAAGTACTTAGTGGCTTAGTTTGTAGCTTTTAAGTGCCTTGGCAATTTGATCTGGACAAGATGTAGATTTAAATCCACATTGGATGCCATCCAGTCTTTCGATAACATCATCAATATTCTGTCCTTTGACTAATGCTGATATACCTTTCAGGTTACCATTACATCCGCCAATAACATTCAAACTTTCAATCTTGTTATCGTCACTGATGACAAAATCCATTTCTCTTGAGCATACGCCTTCTGGCTTATATACATATGTTTTACTCATAAGTTCACTCCTTCAATTGTGATAAACGTATTTTAGCATATCACTTTTGAAAAGAATAGAAGTTTGCTCAAGCGAAGCTATTACTCAAATGAATTAAATCTTTTGACTCCCCATGACTTCAATAGCATAAATAGAAGGATATCAATCACAATATAACTCATAAAGTATATCGCAATAATATCTACAGCATCATAATAAACGAAAAACATTACCGTAACTGCAGTAGCTATTGCGATAGAACCAAGTACTGCAATAAATGCAGCTAATGATTGTTTAATAACAACTATCTCTCTATCATAATCAAACTTAGGAAAACGTAAATTCACAAGAATACCAAACATACCTGTAAAAAGTGAAGATAAAACAATAAATTCAAAGATAAAGAAAATATTAAATAATCCTAGATTAAAGTATATCCCTGCAATTAATGCAAATAATGCAGTTGGTATAACAACAATTACAACATTCACCATTATTTTTGATAATAATATTTCTAGTGTTGATACTGGTAATGACTTAGTAAGCCATAATCGTTTTCCTTCTAGAGATATCATCGAATGTGTGCATATGGTTGTATGTGCTACAAAGAGACAAACAATAATCAGAAAATCTGTTAGTGTCTCTTTACCAATATAATTTACTAAGACGGGTATATATTGATTGATATCAGAATTAACAAAGGCAAAAATAATACCAAATACAAGTAATAATAAACCTACTATAGAATTCATTACATAGATAAAATTACGGAAATAATTCTTAAATTCTTTCAAAAATAATGCTTTAAATGGAGAACTTGAATTTATTTTTCTAATTTTAAAATTAGCATAATGATAAGTTTCTTTTCCTCTGGCATTTGTAGATAAGATTACAGGTGATATATATTTAACAAACAAAGTAAATATTACCAAATTTATGAATATATTACGTAATACAACAATGAAATTTCCTGAAATTGAAGCTTCTACAAGACTATATAATAACGGGAAAAACTGTTGCATTTTTTCTATTACAGAACTAAGACTGTTAGGATCTATATCTGTATGTGAATTTAGTGAAAAGCTAAAAAACCATATCGCAAGTATAAACAAAACAGTTACTGTATTTCTTAATAATTCGCCATACTTCTTGCCGGCTGTTAATCTTTTTGCCAGCAAGCCTAATAATGCTGCAATAAGCATATATGGAATTACTTCTATTAGATATCCCAAAATACTGCATAAATAAAATAAGAAACCCGCTTTTGTTCTTAAACCATAAATTACAATACAAGGTAGAGCAAGCGGAATAACATACATATATCCTGCAAGCATATAAGAAACAATTTTAGAAAGTAAAATAGTTTCTTTCTTAATGGGTAAACTCATCAAAAAGTCAAAATCTTCAAAGCGGAATAACATCCCTTGTGAATAGGAAACACCTGTTAAAAGAATAAAGTATATACCAACTGTAAACATTAAGAACAAAACATGATGATACTTGCTTACTGGAAAAGTGTCATACAACATACTTGAATACAA
>CAJJTI010000065.1 GCA_905194705.1 uncultured Solobacterium sp.
TTCATTTTATTTTCATTGCTATTTTGCTCACAAAAGTAAGCCTTTTCATCGATATGTTTTATACTATAGGTAGGAGGTTTTGTTTATGGTTAATCATTATAAAATTGAAATATGTTGTGGCAGTTTAACAGATTGTATGACTGCGGAAAAATATCCAGTAGACCGTATTGAATTAAATTCAGGACTGGAACTTGGTGGTTTAACCCCTTCTCTATCAACTTTTCTTTTAGCGAAAGAAAAAAGCACCAAAAAAATTGTATGTATGGTTAGACCACGAACTGCTGGTTTCTGTTACAACAATTATGAAATCAGTACAATGTTTTCTGATGCCGATGTATTTTTAAAAAATGGTGCTGAGGGTATTGTCTTTGGTTTTTTAAATCCTAACAGAACAATTGATGTTGATAATACAAAAAAAATGGTTGAGCTGATTCATTCTTATCAAAAAGAAGCTGTATTTCATAAAGCTTTTGATGAAGTATTAGATTATGATAAAGCTATAGAAGATTTAATCAGCTGTAATGTAGATAGAGTACTAACAAGTGGTACTGCTCCTACAGTTCTAGAAGGATTAGATGTTATCACTCATCTTGAACAAAAGTATGGTAATCAAATTGAAATTTTACCAGGATGTGGAATTAAAGAAGATAATATCGTTGAAATTTTAGAAAAATCAAAAGTGTCACAATTTCATATGACCGCGAAAAGTACCTTTGAAGATCATGGAAGCTATGTAGCAGTTGATGGTCGAAATGTTCAAAATGTTCTTGATAAAATTGGCAATATTTCTACATACTACCGCAAAGAGTTAACTGGTGAAGATATTGCTATGATGAAAAATGATCCATTTGAAAAAGAATACGAACCTAAAGCTGTAGATAGAGATCGTACATAATTAGTTAAGGGAGTTCAATTTGAACTCCCTTGTTTGTTCTTTACAGTAAGCCTACTCTTTTAAATACTTCATCTACATTTTTAATTTGATATGTTGGATCAAAGCAATCTTCTATTTCTTCATCACTTAATGTATCTGTTACTTCTTTTACTGATTTCATTAAATCTTTAAAGTTCAAGCTTTCGGTCCATGCTTTAATTGCCTGTGGTTGGACTGTATCATAGGCTTTTTCACGTGACCACCCTTTATCAACGAGCTTTAACATAAATCTCTGTGAAAAGATAACACCATTAGTCGCCCAAATATTCTGCTTCATTCTATCTTCAAATACAGTTAGATTTTTAAGAATACCACCAAAACGATTTAACATATAATCTAGTAATTCAGTTGCATCTGGCGCAATGATTCTTTCAGCTGAAGAATGAGAAATATCTCTTTCATGCCATAAAGGTACATCTTCAAAAGAAGTTACCATGTATCCTCTTAACACTCTTGCACAACCGCAAATATTTTCTGAACCGATTGGATTACGCTTATGTGGCATAGCACTTGAGCCCTTTTGTCCAGCTCTGAATTTTTCTTCTACTTCTCTGACTTCTGTTCTTTGTAAATGTCTAATTTCTGTAGCCATCTGTTCTAAAGTTGTTCCAATTAAAGCAAGCGTTGCAAAATATTCTGCATGGCGGTCTCTTTGTAAAATCTGCGTAGAAATATTGCTTGATTCAATACCAAGTTTCTCACAAACATAATCCTGCACAAATGGGGGAATATTTGCAAATGTACCTACAGCTCCAGAAATTTTACCTGCTTCAACCATTTTCGCAGCATGTTCAAAACGTTCTTTATTCCGTTTCATTTCTTCATACCATAATGCAAATTTCATTCCAAAAGTTGTAATTTCAGCATGCACTCCATGGGTTCTACCCATCATGACTGTATCTTTATACAAAAGAGCTTTTTCTTTTAAAACAACCATGAATTCATCAATATCTTTCCTTAAAATTTCATCAGCTTTCTTGAAACGAATACCATTAGCTGTATCAACCACATCAGTACTTGTGATGCCATAATGAATCCACTTTTTTTCTTCACCTAAAGACTCACTGACGCATCTCGTAAATGCTACTACATCATGTCTTGTTTCAGCTTCCAGTTCATATATTCTATCTACATCAAATTTCGCATTCTTTTTGATTAGTTCAACATCACTTTCAGGAATATGGCCAAGTTTGCTCCAAGCTTCATCAATTAATATTTCCACCTTGAGCCACACTTCATATTTTGCCTGTTCACTCCATACATCCATCATTTCTTTTCTTGCATAACGATCTATCATGTTAACTGTCCATCCTTAACGATATATTATTGTAAAATAAAATTTGTCTAATGTTTATTCCAAATCAAAAAAATATTCACTTTTCTTTTTGTGTGGTATCCTTTTTAGTGTGTTGTATTTACAACAAACATTTCTATGATTAAACAGATTGATAAGATATTCAAAAACCCTTTATTCAAAGGCATTAACAAAGATATAGACTACGAAGTACTGGAATTTTTAGGTACCCAGTTAAAAAACTATTCAAAGGACCAGTATGTTTTTAAAGCAGGTAAAAAAATCAAAAGAGCTGCTATTTTAATCGAAGGTAAAGTCGTATTAACAAGAGAAAACTACTGGAAAGAAGAAAGTGTTGTTCAAGAAGTAAAACCTGGAGAATTATTTGCTTTATCGTTTTCAACTAATTCTTCTATTTCTACTGATATTAATGCAAAGTGTCTTAAATCTAGTGTCATCTTGTGGTTTCATACAGAAGATTTATTCATGCATGAAGAAACAAGTAAATACCACTCTATTATAATCAAAAATTTATTATCTATACTTGCTAAACAGAATATTGAATTAAAAGCACAGGTATGGAATATTTCACAAGATACCATCAGAAATAAATTACTATCCTATTTATCTCTTGAAGCAAGCCAAAAACATACAAATGAATTTGATATTCCTTTTAACCGTCAAGAGCTTGCAAATCATTTATGTGTAGATCGTTCCGCTTTATCTACAGAACTAAATAAATTACAAAAAGAAGGATATTTTATTGTGAAGAAAAATCACTTTACCCTTCTTTCTAAATAATCTATAGTTTTATTTTGAATCACTTAAGAGCTGCTTTTGCAGTTTCTTTTGCTTTTTCAAGATCATCACAAACAATAAAGATAACGGTATCAGAACTACTTTCAATAACTGCATTATCTACTTTGAATACTTCACTTGGTGCATACATCTGCAGTTGTGATTTTCTTGTATCTAAATATGTTTGAACAGTTTCTTTTGCAGAATTTACATCTGTAACCTTAAATACACCGAGACAATCTGCTAACTTATCTGCTGCATAGAATGATCCTTCTTCATATACACCATCTTCAAAGAAAAATAAACCAGGAATCACTCTTGTTTCAACTTCCTGCACTGTATCAAGTGATAAATCAGCGATTATTTTCTTTGTCAAATCAGCAGGTGTATCACTTGAAGAAGAACTTTTACCACCTGAACAACCAACTAAACAAATAACAGCAAGTAAACTACTGACAAATTTCTTTAACATATGACTCTCTCCTTACAACATGTGTTGAAATATAATCTTCCATTGCATGAGCACCAGCTACATTGAAATGTAAACCATCCCATACATAATCATCTTTAATTGTACCATCTTCATCTAATTCATCATCTAAATTTAAGAAATAAATATGGTTATTTTTTGCAATCTCTTTGATTGTAGTATTCAAGTTATCTAAATGTTCACTTAATGCCGGCTCTGGTAAATCAGATATATAATCTGGATGATATGCGAGCATCAAATAAATATTCACTTCAGGATTATTTGTCTTTAACATCGTAACAATTTCCTGCAATTTTTCGCCAAAAGCGTTGAAATTAGGATTTCTGATTTCGTTAATGCCAAATAATAGATAAATATTCTTTTTTTGCGTTGTACTTAAGACATCCATTAAAGTTTCATCCTCATCATACGTATAAGCACTGCTAAGGCTTGGATCAACTTTCATGTTGTCTATTAATAACAAATTTAACGAAGTAACATAAGCAACCTGAGCGTTTGTTCGGGTTCCATATAATGCTAAAGAACCCATTCTTGAATCACCTGCAAATAGAACATCATCAAAATATGCATCATCAATAACTTCATTTTTTGGTGCGCTTTGATCATAATCGTAAAAATTTATTACTCTACAACCGTATTCCTCTTTACCGCTTTCATTATTCTGGTTAGATGAACAGCCACTTAACAAAAGTAGACAAGCAAGAAAACTATTCATTAGTTTTTTCTTCATTTTCAAATAAATCATCACTTTCTTCTGTGCTCTTAAAATCTGGTAAATCCGGTAATTCCTCTAAACTCATCAATTTAAAAGAATTTAAAAATTCATTTGTTACTTCATATAGAATCGGTCTACCAGGGGCTTCACTTCTACCTGCTTCTTGAATCAAGTCTCTAGCAAGTAATTTTCTTAACATCATATCTGCGCCAACACCACGTATTTCTTCGATTTCTACACGTGTAATTGGTTGTTTATAGGCAATAATTGCTAAAGTTTCCATAGCTGCAGGTGATAAAGTAGCCTGCTTATTTAGCTGGAATAATCTTTTCGCACTGTCTATTACATATTCTTTGCTCAAGAAGCGATATACACCACCATAATTTGCTACTTCAATACCTCTAGAATCATCTGCGGCATATTCTTTCATTAGTTCATCTAATATCTTTTCACATTCTTCTTCGCTGCATTCTGTACTGCAACTTGCTTGACCAGCCGTTAAACCATCATCACCGACAATAAATAGAAGCCCTTCTAATATGCCTTTTAAATTCGGTTTATTTTCATCTGTATCAAATGTAATTTGTTCACTGTTTAATTTACTCATGCTGATAAATTTCCTTTAGAAAACCATATATTATCTTTTTCATCTACAGTAAAAAACAATATATGTTGTCTTGTTAAATCTAATACTGCTAAGAATGTAACAATAAATGTAGGTAAATCATTACAGTCATCTAACAGTTTGTTAAAATGAAATGTTTTTGGTAACTTGTCCAGTTTTGCTCTAACTTCAAGCTCTCTTTTTTCCATCGATATTTCTCTAGTAATACGTTTTGTTTCGATTGGTTTAGATAACCTTAATCGTCGCATACATCTTTCCATTGCTTTCACTAAATCATATGGATTACCTTCAATATTTTGAGTATCTATTTCTTTTGTCCATTCTTCTGTAATACTTGATAATGGCTTAGATAATAAATTCTGTCTTTCTGAATATAACTCATTCAACTCGCTGGTAACTTCTTTAAACTGTTGATATTCAAGCAATCTACGAACTAATCTTTCCTTTGGATCTTCTTCATATTCATCTTCGAGTTCACTTTGATCTTTCGGTAAAAGTTTCTTTGATTTATATTCAATCAAACTTGCTAATTCCACTAAATATTCACTGGCTACTTCAAGATGCATTTCATTCATCGCATTTAAATATGCCATATACTGGTCAGTTAAAACATTAACATCCAAATCAAATAAATCGAGTTCTTTTTCCTTGATTAGATGTAACATCAAATCTAATGGACCATCAAAATTTTCTATCGTTACTTTAAATTCTTCCATATCACGTATTCCTAATGGATTATATCAAAATCTAGCATATTTCTCCATGGCTAAATCCCTTAACAATACATAAAGAAAAGCTAAGATTAGACAAGATAACAATAACCTCCCTAAAAATAAGCTTTTTTGAATATAAATTATTTTACAACGATATTTACAATCTTATTTGGAATGACGATAACTTTAACAACTTGACTGTCTGCTAGATATTTTTGTATAGCTTCTAGTTCCATTGCCTGCTTTTGTACTACTTCTGAATCTTCATCTTTGTTTATTTCAAATTTACCTCTTACTTTGCCATTAACCTGAACAATAATCATCACTTTGCTTTCTTCAAGCTTTGATGCATCATATGTTGGCCAAGCAGCGTAAGCGATTGAATCTTCATGACCTAATAACTGCCACATTTCTTCACCAACATGAGGTGTAATGCAAGACAGCATCTTGATAATTCCTTCCGCATATGGCTTATAAAGAGTTTCTGCTTTATATGCTTCATTGACGAAAATCATCATTTGGGAAATTGCTGTATTGAATCCTAAAGATTCATAGTCCTCTGTAACTTTTTTAACTGTCTGGTTATAGATAAAATCTAATTTACCATCATTTGTATCTGTTAATTTACCTGATTCAATAAATAAACGATATACACGGTCAATCCATTTCTTAGCACCATCTACACCAGCCATAGACCAAGGTTTGCTCGCTTCTAATGGTCCCATAAACATTTCATATAAACGAAGTGTATCAGCACCATAGTTCTTTACAATATCAGATGGATTGATAACATATTTTGGGAATCTCTTACCCATCTTGATACCATTTTCACCCAAGATCATACCCTGATGAACAAGTTTTTTAAATGGTTCTCTACATGGAACAATACCTTTATCATATAAGTAATTATTCCAGATACGGGAATACATCAAATGACCAACTGCGTGTTCTGGTCCACCAACATATAAATCTACTGGCATCCAGTGCTTTAATAATTCAGGATCTGCTAACTGTTTATCATTCTTTGGATCAATATATCGTAAATAATACCAGCTTGAGCCAGCAGAACCTGGCATTGTAGAAGTCTCACGTGTTCCATGAACGCCATTTCTATCATACTTCTTCCATTCAGTAGCATTTTCTAGTGGAGCTTTGCCATTATGACCTTTATAATCTTCTAGTTCTGGAAGAATTAGTGGTAATTCATCATCCGGCAAAATATAATCAGTTCCATCATCTAAATGAACAATTGGTACCGGTTCTCCCCAATAGCGTTGACGGGCAAAAATCCATTCACGGAAACGGTAGTTAACCTTTTCTTTGGCAATACCCATATCTACCAATTTTTTTGTAATTGCTACTTTCGCTTCTTCAACTGTTAAACCTGTAAATTCTGCAGAATTAATTAACTTGCAACCTTTACCAAGATAATCCTGCTTTTCAAATGCACACTTTGATACATCTCTACCTTCAATAACTTGAATCATATCAATGTTATGTGCAATAGCATATTCAAAGTCACGCTGGTCATGACTTGGTACCGCCATAACTGCACCTGTACCATAGTTTGCAAGTACGAAGTCGCCAATAAATACTTCTACTTCTCTACCATTAACAGGGTTAATTGCTTTAATTCCTTCAAGTCTACAACCAGTTTTACCTTTATTTAATTCAGTACGGTCCATATCTGATTTAGATAGAGTCTCTTGAATATATGCTTTAACTTCATCCTGATTTTTAATACGTGGCATTAAATCTTGAACAAGTTGTCCATCTGGTGCTAGAACCATGAATGTAATACCATAGATTGTTTCGATACATGTTGTAAAGATAGAGAATTTTCCACCACCAACGATTTCAAATTCAACTTCAACACCGGTTGAACGACCAATCCAGTTACGTTGCATTTCTTTTGTAGATTCTGGCCAGTCAATATGATTTAAACCTTCTAATAGTTTTTCTGCAAAAGCAACCTGGTCGATACATAATTGTTTCATATTCTTACGAACAACAGGATATCCACCACGTTCACTCTTACCATCAATAACTTCATCATTTGATAATACTGTACCTAATTCTTCACACCAGTTAACCGGCATATCAATATATTTTGCATATCCATCTTCATATAATTGTTTGAAAATCCATTGTGTCCAGTGATAGAAGTCAGGATTAGATGTTGCAATCATTCTTGACCAGTCATAGTCAAAACCTAATTCCTTTAACTGTTTTGTAAAAGTTTTGATATTTTCTTGTGTAAATCCATTTGGATTATTACCAGTTTGAACAGCATATTGTTCAGCAGGCAAGCCAAAAGAGTCATATCCCATTGGATGTAATACGTTATATCCCTGCATTCTTTTCATACGGGAAACGATATCTGTTGCTGTATAGCCTTCAGGGTGTCCAGCATGAAGTCCTACACCACTTGGATAAGGAAACATATCTAAAACATAATATTTTGGTTTAGAAAAATCCCAGATATCCGTTTTGAATGTTTCATGGTCTTCCCAATACTTTTGCCATTTTTTCTCTACTTCTAAATGATTGTACATATACCCTCCTAAAATATAAAAGACGCCCTAATCTAAGGACGTCCTGTTAACGCGTTACCACCTTAGTTCACTATTTCTAGTGCACCTTCATTACCTTATTAACGCTAAGCACGGTCACTCCTATGCTAAGTTCAGCTTTCTTCTATATTGGTTTTCATCACCCACCAACTTTCTCTAATAGAAATCCTGCTTACTACTTCATAATCAACGTAACGATATAATCTTACAACCTTTTCAAAATAACTGCAATTAAGATTTATTTATCCAAAACTGATTCATATACCGCTTTTAATTCTTGTCCTATTTTGTCTATACTTCTTTCTTTAGCAACTTCAAATCCTGCTTCTTTTGTGCTAGGTAATGTCTTTTCTACACATCCTTGTACCAGTTTTATAAATTCTTCATTATCATGACCTTTATAACAATGAACTTTATCTTTTAGCCATGGATTGAATACACCAATATCTCTAACTACAACATTTTGATGACTTGCTAAAGCTTCTAAAACAACAATACCTTCTGTTTCTTCATAGCTTGGAAAAAAGAAACAATCCGCATCAAGATATGCTCCCTGAATAATTGGTCCTTTAACATATCCTGGAAAAATACAGTTTAGCGGGTGATTTTCAACTGCTTTATTGATTTCACTAGGAACTAACATTGGATTAATTTCACCAAACCAGATGAACTTGTATTCCGGTAAACTTTCCGCCACCTTTATAAAATCTAATATACCCTTTCTTTCAAAAGGTAATCCAACTCCAATAACAACTTTATCTGTTTCCTTTAAGCTGAAATATTTACGATATGCTTTAATCTTTTCTTCATCATATGCGTATTGTTCTAACTCAATACCATTACTGATTGGATAAATTGGTAACGTAATACCATAGTTTTGTAATAATTGCTTAGAATAAGGCGTTGGCGTAATAATCACATCTGCTTTTGAATATAAATTAACAAGAATCTGTTTAACTACAGGAGCTAACATATTTGACATAATAAAACTATTACGGAAATCTTCTTCTGTAGAATGAGCGTGATATACAACTTTTTTGCCATTTTTTCTAGCATTACGAATAATTGATTCACTATTCAAACCATATGTATTGATATGTAAAATATCATAATCTTCATCCCAGGGATCGGTTGTATATTCTATACCAGCACTCGTTAAAGCTGCTTTTTGATGTTCAAATGCTCTACCAATACCTGATGTCTGAATCAAACTTTCACTTTCAAAATATAATAATATCTTCATAACTCACCATTTATGTTCATATACAATTTTAACAAAAAAATCCACGATATGAATGAATACCGTGGATTTAATTTATTATGAATTACTTAAGATTATTCTTCGTTTTGAATCTTTAACTTTTGCATTAACTTGTTGAAACGAATTTGTGCATCTTTCTTTGTCTTTTCAAACATTAAATGAGCAACTTCTTCGCCCTTAAGTCTTGGTAAGTTGAAGTAACGAGCTTCAGCCATTAAGAATGATTCGAACTTATCCCAGTCAGGAGTCTTTGTAGAATCAAATTGTAATGGTTTTTCTAAT
>CAJJTI010000066.1 GCA_905194705.1 uncultured Solobacterium sp.
ATAATTATAAGAAATTATGCAAATTTATTTCTTTTCATGAAACAGCAAAAAAAGAGAATATAACCGACATATTGAAGAAATGCTTTCCAATTATGGCATTTGAATTACTTGCAGCGGCGATAGTTGCTATACCTAGAATATTTTATGAAAAGATAGGATCTTATGAAGATCTTGGCATATATGTTTCTATTTATACAATGGTTGTATTTCTACAACTTGTTATCAATATTTTGATTTATACATTTGCACCATATATGGCAAAAGCATATCAAGAAAAAAAGATGAAACAGTTTAAAAAATATATTTTGTTTGTAGTATTTGGAGCAGTTGGTCTTGGATTACTTGCAGAAATACTAGTATATTTAATAGGTGAACCAGTGATGACACTTATTTTTGGTGTGATTGCAGGTCATAAATATCACTATTTGTATTTGGGTATTGTTAGTGGGGTTACACTTGCTTTAACTTGGCTTATCTCACAGATATTTGTTATTCTTGGTAAAAATAACAGTCAACTTGTATCAGCAGTTATTTCTGTTATTGTATGCATTATTGTTTCATTAGTTTATATTGATGGTAAGGATTGCAATAGAATGTCAATCGTATTAATTGTTTCAAATATTAGTTTTGTCATTAGTTCGTGCTTGATGATGAAAAATTCCAGGAGAGTTATATGAATCGTATATTACTATTTGTATTTGCGCTGATACTTATTTCTGAAGGAATAGGATATTGGGGCTTAAAGGTATTAAAAATAAGACAAAAAGGTTATGCAGCACCAATAGGGTTTGCCATGATTTTAGGTAGCTTGCAATTACTCTATTATCCTGCACAGTTATTTAATTTACCTTTTACATGGATTGTTGTAGTAAGCAGTTTACTGCTCATCTTTGCTTTAGCTGTAACAATTAAGAATATAAAAGCAGTAATAAAAGATTTATTAAAACCATCTACTTTAATTGTTTTAGTATCATTTATTATTTTCTTTGCAGTATTAAAAGCTTCATCTATTGATATGGAATATTCAGACAGTGCGACCTATCTAAACTATATTTCATTTAATATTAATGCCCCCAAGTTAAATTTATATGATTTTACAACTGGTGTTAGAGGAAAAGAGTGGAGTGTATTATATCTATTCCAGGGATATTATCATTTTGCTTCATATATCTGTTATTTAATCAATATTCCTTATTATTTGCTTGGCTCAAGTGCAGAAGTACCAAACATGGTTATTGTTGTCTATGGCCTAGGTATCTTGTATCAGGTATTAAGTACAATGTTTATTGTGAACACTGTGCAGTCATTCCATTTAAAGAATCATTGGTTTGCTTTCTCTTTATTATTATTTGTTTTATTCTATTCTAATTTTTCATATTGGGATATTTCTTTTGCCTTCTATGGCAATACATATCGAAATCTCTTTATTATGGAGACAATTGCTATACTCTACAGCTGGTTTAAAGAAGATGATGAACAAATGAAATATCTGTCATTATTTACGGTTACTGCAGGACTTGCATCATCAAGCAGTTTCTTATTTATGTCTTTTGCAGTTTTATATAGTTTAGCAGCATATTTATTCCATAGTAAGAAATTCCGCTCTTTATTTGATATGACAACACTAATTGCGCCATTAGTATTGTATGCTTGTGCTTATATCTCAAGAAGTCATACAGTACTATCGGTATCATTATTTGTTCTTTATGTTGTATTCTTATTTGCTAGATACAAGAAGCCTTTAAGAAGATTAATTACAAGAGTAGAAGATTTCTTTATAGATCATGCAGTGTTAATTTTCTTTATTATTATTCCAGGAATATTTGCTTTAGGATCACTTTATTTGAATATCTTTAAACCAAATGGATTTAACAGTTACAGTTTCTATTTCTGGGATTTTGTTCATTTAGATATGGTAAAAGATTATATCTTTATTCATTCTAACTGGCTTGATAATATCTTGAATGTATTAAGATGGTTGGCTGTTATTATGCTTTTAGCTACAGCAAAGAAAAAAGAAGATTTATTCTTGAAAGATTTTATTATCATGATGTTAATCTTCTTCTTGAATCCACTATGTACAACATTACTTGTTAATACTGTTGCGGGTATTGTATTCTATCGCAACTTTATGACTTTATTTAATCCATTTACGGAAATTATTCTATTTATTTATTTGTATAGATTCTTTGAATGGAATGTAATTGGTCAATGGATATTAGAAATTGCCTTATGTGCTACAACATTAATCAGTAATTATGCATCTTTTCATAACAGTGAACTTGGTCAATATTATGTCTATATTAAAAATAATAAAGATTTAGATCCTGTTTATAAAATGGAGACTGATGAAAGAGAAGCAGTTCTATTCTTAAGAAATACAATTAGAGAAAAGGGAATAGATAGACCGGTTATCGTATCACAAAGTGCGTCAACTTTAACGTATATTCCAGAAGGATATCAGTTGTTTGGACCTCGTAATCATTATTATGAGAGTGTAGACAGTGACTTTTATGCTTTAGCAAAAAGACATTTTGACTGGGATGAGAAAGAAGATTTAGATTATTCAAATACTTGTTCATATGTAAAAAAATATGATGTAGATTATATTCTTCTACAATATTGGGAAAATAGTGATTTTGATAACGCAACAGATGGATGTGCTGTTACAATTTATACAGGTAGTAAATATAAAGTGAAGGAAGTACAAAAATAATGAAAATTATTGATCGAAAATTAAATGATATTCTTGTATTACAGTTGGATTGTCATTATGATAACCGTGGATTTTTTATGGAAATATACAGTCAGGCAGAATTTGATCGACTTGGCATTGATTTTAAACCGGTACAAGATAACTGTTCACATAGCTTGAAAAAAGGTACTGTACGCGGTTTGCATTTTCAAAAAAATGACTATGCTCAGGCAAAGTTAATCCGTTGTACAAAAGGTTCTTTCTTTGATCTAGCAACAGATGTTAGAAAGGGCAGTCCTACATATGGTGAAACAGCAGTCATTAAACTTGAAGAAAATGACAATAAATTAGTGTTTATTCCTAAAGGATTTGCACATGGGGTTGCTATAATAGAAGATGAAAGTGAATATACTTATAAAGTAGATGCGTTCTATAATGGAAAACCTGAAAATAATGGTGGTTTAAGCTGCTTATATGATGCATCAAAATTAAATATAAAAGAACTTTTAGGTGGTGTAGACTTAATTCTTTCTGATAGAGATATTGAAGGCGTTAGTAGAACACTAGAAACACTTGATACAGACTTTGTTTACAGGGGGTAACGTATTATGGAACAAGAGATAATTCATACATTTCTCGTATTGGCATATAAAGAATCACCATATTTGGAAAATGCTGTTAAATCAGTTTTAAATCAAGAATATCCAAGCAAGGTTGTTATTGGTACTTCAACTGATAATGAATATATTCGTTCAATTGCTGATAAATATCATTTGGATGTAATTGTTAATCCAGTTAAAAATGGTGGTAATACTGGGGATTTTGATTTTGGCTGGAGTCATGGAAATAATACAATTGTAACCATTGCTCATCAGGATGATTTCTATGATCCAGGCTATTCAAAACATATTGTGGAAGCCTATCGTAAACATCCGGATTCTATTATTATCTTTACTGATTATTATGAAATTAGAAATGATAAGAGAGTTTATCATAATCTTTTATTGAATGTAAAAAAGACACTTCTACTACCATTAAGTATTGTTAAATCCTCAGAGAATAAATCAATGAAGCAGAGTTGTCTTCGTTTTGGTACAGCAATATGTTGTCCAGCTGTTTCTTATGTTCCAAGCAATATTCCTTTCGATAAAGTGTTCCGTCAGGATGAATTTGTTGGTGTAGCGGATTGGTATGGATGGTATAAGTTAAGCAATGTAGATAATACATCATTTACTTATATACCTAAACCACTTATGGGTCATAGAGTACATGAAGGATCACATACATCAAGAGAAATTCACAGCGATATTCGTTCTAAACAGGAATTAGAAATGTTTAAGAAATTCTGGCCGGAAGGGTTTGCAAAATTTTTAAATCATTTCTACCGCAAAGCACAATATTCTAACGAGTTAAAGAAATAGATAATATTTCTCTAATTGTGTTAGTATCATACATATAGTTTTTTAAGTCATTACAGTCTGTGATGACTTTTTCTATTTGTTCAAAATACTTTCTGATTTTCTGCATGTAACTATCATAGAATTCAGGAACAGTATTTTGTCTATGATGATATATTTCATCAAAATATACAAAAATTAGAGTCCAAATTATTTCAACACAGGAATCTTCAATCCAGAAATGAATATCTTTATTTGAGTTATGATACTGTTCTAATAATTTGGTAATACATTCTAAGCCATCATCATTTGATCTCCAGATATCACTGTAGATAAAGTCATATTGATTCAGAGTTTCTTTATTGTAATAATCATAAGCATCGCCCGAGATGACTTTAAAAGGGATATTCTGAGGAAACTGGGGATAGATAAATTTCATAAACATATCAACAAGTTCCTTAGATTTTTCTATTACAGTAATAGAAGTTACATTCTTATTCTGCATACACATGAAAGGGAAATATCCAATGCCTAGACCAAACGTAATGACATTACCATATGCTTTTAAAGCTACAGGATCATTTGTCATCGCTTCGCTAGGTGCATCCAGCATCCAGTCTACTTCATCCTGTAATAAATAAATGGATGAAACATCTTTATCTAATGCTCTAAGCATCATATAGTCATTTAATTCTCTATCAGGATCTTTTTGAATACTGCTGTAGTTGAATAATTCATTGCCTTTAATAACTTCTGTACGATAAGAAAAATGGTTATCTTGAATATTATCTAAATGAATAGAAGTGTGATATGGGGAAGAAATCCAGTCATTACTAGAAATAAATAAACTTAAACCAGGATTGTTCTTAAGTTCAGCATTACCATTTTTTAACAATTGCTTTTTGATATATTGTTCGTTACTTGGGGTGATTCTTTTTCCTAAAAAAGAGTTTTGTGAATCATTTTGTATATTTTTCCAACATCTGTCAAAAAAAGAATCAAGTTCTTTACTATTTTTAATTTGCATAAATACCTCTAATACAAGTAGAATTGTATCATTAGTATCATAATTTAGGAGATATCCATGAAAATATTATTAACAAATGATGACGGATACCAGGCAATTGGTATTAGAACTTTAGCGAAAGAGTTAAGTAAAACACATGAAATATATTTAGTTGCGCCAGATACAGAACGTTCTGGAGCAAGTCAGAGTGCAACATACTTTTCACAAGATTTAACTGTAACAAAACAAGATATTCCTGGTGTTAAAGAAGCGTATTCTATTTCAGGGACTCCTGCAGATTGTGCATATGTAGGCATTAATTTCTTATTGAAAGAGAAGATGGATTTAGTTATCTCAGGAATCAATAAAGGTTGGAATGTATCGAAGGATTGTTTCTATTCAGGAACTGTAGGAGCAGCTAGAGAAGCAATATTTATGGGGGTACCATCTATTGCAGTATCCTTAGGTGTAAAAAATGAATTGGGACGAGAACTTGCAGTAAAAATGGTGAAAGATTTAATTCCTGTATATATGGATGATGAAAATAGATTTAATTATATCTTGAATATTAATGTACCAAATTTAGATATTTCAGATTGCAAAGGAATAATGGTTACAGAATTTGAACCGGAATGGAAATATATAAATACTAGTGAAAAAACTGAAATTGATGAAAATAAATTTAAAATTAGGATTACAGGAACTCAAATGCATGGTAATATACTAACGGATAGTATTAAAGGAGATGCATCCGCTTGCCATAACGGATATGTTTCTGTTACACCTCTATCCTTAAATATGCATGCAGGGGACTATCAAAAGAGTCTAGAAGCACATATAAATACTAAATTTAGAAACAAAAAATAAAATTTCGAAAAAACTTCTTGCAAATACTTGCTGAATTTAGTATTATAAATAAGCGCTGTTAAAACAGCGATGCGCCGATAGCTCAACTGGATAGAGCATTTGACTACGAATCAAAAGGTTGCGAGTTCGACTCTTGTCCGGCGCACCATATTCATCGGGATGTAGCACAGCTTGGTAGTGCACTTGATTTGGGATCAAGGGGTCACAGGTTCGAATCCTGCCATCCCGACCATTATGGCGAGGTAGCTTAGTTGGCTAGAGCAATCGGTTCATACCCGGTAGGTCGTGGGTTCGACTCCCACCCTCGCTACCATTATTAATTTTTGACAAATGAAGCACCGGACCCTTAGCTCAATTGGTTAGAGCAATCGGCTCATAACCGATCGGTCGAAGGTTCGAGTCCTTCAGGGTCCACCAATTATGGAGGAATACCCAAGCGGTTGAAGGGACCGGTCTTGAAAACCGGCAGGTCATGAAAGTGGCGCCTGGGTTCGAATCCCAGTTCCTCCGCCATTACAAATTATTTCCATTATTATCGCGAGGTAGAGCAGCCTGGTAGCTCGTCGGGCCCATAACCCGGAGGTCGTTGGTTCAAATCCTTCCCTCGCAACCAATGGTCCTGTAGCTCAGTCGGTAGAGCAAAGGACTGAAAATCCTTGTGTCGGCAGTTCAATTCTGCCTGGGACCACCATTGGAAATAGATAGACTCAGAGATATCTGGGTCTTTTTTACATATTAAAGGATATAGGATATGAAAATTTTAGTTATTGGTTCAGTAAATGTTGATTTTGTTAGTAAAGTTAAGACATTACCTAAAGGAAACGAAGATATCGAGATGGAAGATACTTTTGCAAGAATTTCTGGGTTTGGCTGGAATGTATGTAATGTATTAAAAACATTAAATGTATCTTATGATTTGTTAACTTCAGTTGGTACTCTTGAAAATGGAGAATATGTAAGAAATGCGGCAGAAAAGTTAAATATTCCTCTTTTATATGCGACAGATCAAATTGAAGGATGCACTTATACTCTAGTAGATCAAAATGGTAAAACTACTGGTATGGTTATTCCTGGTGGAGAATATACTTTTCCTTATTTTGATATCGATAATATATATCTTGAAGATTATGATGCAATTATTTGCAGTGATTTAGAGATGCCTAATGAGTTTTTGGAAGAATATTTGCAATTCTTAGAATCATATGATGGACCTGTATACTATGCAACATGTTCTCACGGTATGGTGATGAATGAAGATTTACGTAATATTTTATATTCTATAAATCCTGTTTTAATCATGAGACCTGAAGAAATCTTTGAATTTACAGAACATATATCAAAAGACATTGTTGATGCAGCCCGTTTATTAAGTTTAAAAACATCAAAACAAGTTACTGTCTATCAACAAACACAACCATTCTCTGTTACTAGTGATGTGATTAACAGTATTGAAGAAAAAGAAGAAGAAATTATGGTTGATGAAAGCGGCTGTATGGATACTTTTGCAGCTTCTTACATGATTGCTAAAGAGACAGGCGTTATAGAAGAAAAGGCGTTATCATTTGCTGCAAATGTTGCCTTAATAACAGGAAGTTCTTATGAGACTATTCCACCTCAATCAAAATCTTCTGAAATACAGGAAGAATTTTTAAAGATAATCTTAAACTAACTTAATCATATTATTTGTAAAATCTATTAAAATAGATTTATGGACTATACAGGCTTAACAAAAGATGAAGTGAAAGAAAGATTGAATAAGGGTGAAGTGAATACCTTTACTAATCTTCGTACAAGAAGTAAGAAGGATATTATTCTGCATAATACTTTTACTTATTTCAACTTTGTTAATGCCTTTTTGTTTGCTTTAGTATGCTTAACGAAATCATTTCATAATGGAGCTTTCTTTTTGACAATTATCTTTAATGACTGTATTTGTATCTTTGAGGAGTTAAAAGCGAAGAAGATATTAGATAAGATGTCACTTTTAACTATTGAAGAAGTAGAAGTTATGCGGGATCAAAAATGGCAGAAAATAAAGGCAGATAAACTGGTTCTGGATGATATTGTTCGCTTACAAAGTGGTATGCAGGTACTAGCCGATTCAATTATTTTAGAAGGATATCTTGAAATAGATGAATCGATATTAACTGGAGAAGCTGATACAGTAATTAAAAAAGAAGCAGATGAAATTTTAGCGGGAACGATAATTACTTCAGGTAATGCAGTATGTAAAGTAGAGCATGTTGGTCAAAATAATTTCTCGGAATCTATTATGCGTGATGCGAAGAAATATAAACCAGCGAAATCTTTATTAAATGCTGAAATTAATCGTTTGATGAAATTAATTTCTATTGTCATTATTCCCATTGGTGTTATTTTATTTTACAGTCAAATTAATAGTAATTTGTCACGCTCTAAAGCGATATTAAAAACAGTCAGCGCTATTGTAGGAATGATACCGGAAGGACTTGTTGTTTTGATTAGTATCGCTTTATCTATCAGTACAATTCGTTTAAGCAAAAAGAAAGTGCTAGTTCAAGACTTGAATGGTATAGAAGCTTTAGCGAGAGTAGATACACTTTGTATTGATAAAACAGGCACAATTACAACTGGTAATATGAATGTGCTTGAAGTTATCCCTATAAATACGAATATTGCTGAAATTAATGAGGTTATGGGCATATATATTCATGCATTTCAAAATGGTAACGCTACTAGTAATGCAATTAAAAAATATTTCAAAGAAATAGACAACGCTGATATTACAAATACCATACCTTTTTCATCAAGTAGAAAATATGCCGCAATCGAAATTAATCATTCTAATAGCTACTATATTGGTGCGTATTCATTTTTGTTTTCTATTCAGGATGAAATATATCAACAAGTTCAAAAGTATGCTCTTGAGGGTAAAAGAGCGATAGTTGTTGCTTCAAAAGAAGGGCCATTAGAAGATTCTATTAGTCAATTAAAGTGTATTGGATTGATTTTGATGGAAGATGAATTAAGACCTAATATTCAAAATATTCTTTCTTATTTTAAAGAAAATCAGGTAGATATAAAAATCATATCTGGCGATCAAGCTGAGACAGTTAGCTTTTTAGCACGTTTAGCCAAAGTGTCTGATAGTGACAAATGTGTTGATTTAAGTACAAATAATATTTCTTATGATGAACTTGTTGAAAAAAATACAGTTTTTGGTAGAGTGTTACCTAAACAAAAGAAAGAACTAATAGAAGCTCTACAAAGAAAGGGACATGTTGTAGCGATGATTGGGGATGGGGTAAATGACGTTCCTTCGCTTAAAGAAGCAGATGTGAGTTTATCTTTAGAAGACGCAACTTATGCAGCTAAAAATATTGCCAATATTGTCTTATTATCAAATGATTTTGGTATGATACCTTCAATTGTTAATGAAGGCAGAAGAGTAATTAATAATATATCCAGAGGGGCAACTATGTTTTTGGTGAAAACAGGATTCTCTCTTTTTATCTCTATATATGTTATTTTGTTTCATGAACATTATCCATTTATTCCTATTCATCTAACAGTGATTGGTATGTTTGCAGTAGCAATTCCAACATTTTTATTGCAATTTGAACCTTGTTTTGATAAAGTGAATCATTCATTTTTAAAGAAGGCTTTAAGTTTATCAATACCTTCTTCATTGTCCATTTCTTTTTATAACAAAATCCACCAAAAAAGTAAAGTGAAAAAG
>CAJJTI010000067.1 GCA_905194705.1 uncultured Solobacterium sp.
CGAAAATAGCTGTTTCAGTGAATCTAGCTCGTTGCCGGTTCTTTTTTTATTTTCTGTGGTATTATATTTTTTGGAAATGAGAGGTAAATGTATGCAAACACTTTATACAAATAACCTGGAAGAGACTCATGCATTAGGAAAAAAGATTGGCAGTTTAGTGAAAGAAAACATGGTTATTCTTTTAAATGGTGATTTAGGAGCTGGTAAAACATCTCTGACTCAAGGAATAGCTAAAGGATTAGGTATTACAAGAAATGTTACCAGTCCAACTTTTAATATTTTAAAAATATATTATGGTCGAATGGCTTTATATCATATTGATGCATATCGATTAGAAGGTTTACATCAAGAACTTGGATTTGATGAGTTTTTACAGGATGATGGATTAACTGTAATTGAATGGAGCGAATTTGTTCCAGAACTTATTCCAGATCATTATCTATCAATATCTATTTCTTTATGTGAAGGCGATAAAAGACAATTTGTTTTTGAAGCTAATGGTAAAGAATATGAATCACTTTTGGAGGAAATCGTATGTTAACTCTTTGTATGGATACTAGTCACGTATTACTTGTTGTTGCTTTAATTGAAGATGATAAAGTGATTGCTAAAACACAAGAATATTGTTGGAAAAAACAATCTGAAGAAATTTTTCCTGCACTAGATAAACTGATGAATGAAGCAAATAAAAAAGTTGAAGATATTGACTCAATAGTTATAACGGAAGGTCCTGGTAGCTATACTGGGGTACGAATTGCAATGACTATTGCAAAAGTCTTTGCAGCAACGAAAAAGATTGATTTATATACTATTTCAACTTTACAGTTATATGCTGGTAATCTAAGCAATACATTAGTTTTATTAGACGCTAGAGGAAATAGAGTGTATAGTGCTGCATTTGATAACACAAAGATCATATTACCTTTAGCTATTCGTTCAGTTGATGAAGCTAAAGAATTAAGTGAAAATTATGAAGTTATTGGAGATGGTCATTTAGTTAATCGTGAGGATAATTATCCTGATGTTGCTAATAACTTCTTATTATTAAAAGATCAATGGAAGAAAGCTGATAATGTTCATCTTGTTACACCTGAATATTTAAAAGCAAATGAAGCATATTTAGTTAAATGAAAATTAGAAGAATGATGGATGAGGATTTAGATGTAATTGATGAATTGGAAAATGAAATTTTTACATCTCCTTGGCCTCGTAGTGAATATTTATACGAAATACATGAAAACCCTTATGGTAATCCATATGTTCTAATTGAAGATGATGAAATTGTTGCATATTTTGATTATTGGATTATTTTTGATCGAGCTGAAATAGCGACAATTGGTGTTAAAGAAGAATATAGACATTTAGGATATGGCCAAAAGATGATGAATTATATTGTTGAACAGGCTGAATTAAATGGATGTGAAAATGTATCACTGGAAGTAAGAGTTTCAAATGATAAAGCGATAAAACTATATGAAAAAAATGGTTTTATCAATATCAATACACGTAAAAACTATTATGATGATAACCATGAAGACGCATATTTAATGGTGAAACCTTTAGGAGGTAATTTATGACACTTATATTAGCAATTGAATCTAGTTGTGATGAAACAGCATGTGCCGTCGTTAAAGATGGTAAAGAAATATTATCAAACATTGTATCAAGTCAAATCAATGTACATACACTATATGGTGGTGTAGTGCCAGAAGTAGCTAGTAGAATTCACGTTGAAAATATTTCTACAGTTATAACTGAAGCTTTAGAAAAAGCTACTGTGACAATAGATGATATTGATGCGATTGCCTATACCAAAGGACCTGGATTAATTGGTTCATTACATGTTGGAGTCCAAGCAGCAAAAACTTTAGCATGGGTTTATCATAAACCACTATTACCTATCAACCATATGACAGGTCATATTTATGCAAATGCTTTTGTTTCTGAACTACAATTCCCATTAATGGCTCTTGTTGTGTCTGGTGGTCATACGGAACTTGTATGGATGAAGAATGACTGGAATTTTGAAGTGATTGGTACAACACAAGATGATGCAATTGGTGAAGCATATGATAAAGTTGCACGTGTTTTAGGACTAGGTTATCCTGGTGGACCAGTTGTGGATAAACTAGCTAAAAATGGCAAACCACATTACTCTTTACCTACACCTAAGACAAGTGATCCATATAATTTCTCTTTTAGTGGTTTAAAAACAGCTGTTCTTCAATTAAAAGAAAGAGAAGAAAGAAAAGGAAATGTAGTTTCTCCTGAAGATTTAGTTTATGCATTCCAGGAAACAGCTTTAACAACAATGGTATCTAAAACAATTGCAGCAGTAAAAGAATATAAGCCAAAGATGATTGTTTTAGCAGGTGGTGTTGCGGCTAACAGCAGATTAAGAGAAATGATGAAAGAAGAAATGAGCAAAGTAGAAGGTACTGAATTACTTATACCTCCTATGTGGTGCTGTACAGATAACGCTGCGATGATTGGTGCAAGTGGACAAATTGCTTATAACCATAAGTGTTTTGGAAATTTGGATGCGGCAGCTGATCCGAATATGTTAATGCCTGGTGAAAAATAATAATTATTTCACAATAGAAAAAAGTATGCTAATATATTGACATGTGTGGTGATTAATTATGGAAAATAAAAAAATAGTACCTAAAGCAACATTGCAAAGATATCCTGTTTATTTGAAAGCTTTACGTAAGTTACAAGCTCAGGGTGTTGAAAGAGTTATGTCAAGAGAACTCGCTAACTTTGTTTCAATTGAATCAACAACTATTCGTCGTGACTTTAGTTTTTTAGGAAACTTGGGAAAACAAGGATATGGTTATAATGTTGAAGATTTGATTCGTATTTTCAGTGAGCAACTTGGTATGAATTTCGATGAAAAAATCATTTTGGTAGGATGTGGTAACCTTGGAAAAGCATTACTAAACTACAATCATTGGAATCATGTAGTTGGTGAAATCGTATGTGCTTTTGACATTAATCCAGAAAATGTTGTTGGATCAAGTGTACCGGTTTATGCACTGAAAGACTTGTCAAAACATATGCCAGAAGGATGCCGTATCGCTATATTATGCATATCTGGAAAAGAACAAGAAACAGTTGATTATTTAATTGAAAATGGTATTAAAGGATTTGTTAGCTTTACTAGCGAACACTTCTCTGTACCAGAAGGTATATATGTAAAATCAGTTGATGTTGTATCTAGCATTCAAGAACTGGTTTTTGAAGCAAATTCTATGGAAAGGTAATTTATAAGGATTTTATTTATGTTAACGGAAACAACAGTACGTGAATTATATGAATTAACATTTGGTGCTGATATTGAAAAAGACCAAATTGAATATGTTTTTTTACAAGGATGGATTCGTACAAACAGAGCAGGTAAAAATATTGGATTCATTGCTTTAAATGATGGAACATATTTTAAAAATGCACAACTCGTTTATAGTGAAGATTTAGCTAATTTTGATGAAATTAGTAAATATTTAACAGGTACAGCAATCAGTGTAACAGGTAAATATGTACCTACACCTGAAAATAAACAACCTTTTGAAATTCAGGTAACAGAGATTGTTTTGGAAGGAGCTTGTGACAGTTCATATCCACTACAGAAAAAGAGACATTCATTTGAATACTTACGTGAAATTGGTCACTTACGTCCAAGAACAAATACATTCTCAGCTGTATTCCGTGTACGTTCTTGTTTAGCTATGGCCATTCATGAATTCTTCCAGAATCAGGGATTTGTTTATGTTCATACACCAATTATTACAGGTAATGATGCTGAAGGTGCTGGTGAAACATTTACTGTTACAAACCGTGCTGATGATAAATATGAAGAAGATTTCTTTGGAAAGCATGCTTCTTTAACAGTATCTGGACAATTGCAGGCAGAAGCATATGCTTTAGCATTCAGAGATGTTTATACATTTGGACCTACATTTAGAGCTGAAAATTCAAATACAACAACTCATGCTGCAGAATTCTGGATGATTGAACCAGAAATGGCTTTTGCTGATTTAGAAGATGACATGGATTTAATGGAAGATATGGTGAAATACTGTATTAACTATATTCAAGAAAACTGTCCTGAAGAAATGAAGTTCTTTGGCGAAATGATTGATAAGTCACTAGCTGAAAGATTAGATCATGTCATGAAAACAGACTTCAGAAAAATTCCTTATACAGAAGCAATTGAAATTTTAAAGAATGCAGATGTAGAGTTTGAAAATAACAATATTTACTGGGGAATGGACTTAAATACAGAACATGAAAGATATTTAACAGAAACAGTTGTTAAAGGACCTGTATTTATTACAGACTGGCCAAAAGATATTAAAGCATTCTATATGCGTTTAAATGATGATGGTAAGACAGTAGCAGCATGCGACTTATTAGTACCAGGTGTTGGTGAATTAGTAGGTGGCAGCCAAAGAGAAGAGCGTTTAGATGTATTAGAAAATAGAATGAAAGAGTTAGGAATGAATATGGAAACTCTGGACTGGTACGTTGATTTAAGAAGATACGGTGGTTGCAAACACTCTGGCTTTGGATTAGGCTTTGAACGTTTAGTTATGTATGTAACTGGAATGCAAAATATTCGTGATGTTATTCCTTTTGCACGTACACCACGTAATTTATTATTCTAATTAAAATAAAATGAGGACAAGGGAATGGAAGAATATGTTTTAAAAACAAATCCTGATGGGACAAAAATTACAGTACATGATGTTCATGTTGTGTTACTGGAAATGCTAAAGGATATTGATGCATTATGCAGAAAACATAACATTCCCTATTTTTTAAATGGGGGAACAGCATTAGGTGCTGTAAGACACAAGGGTTTTATTCCCTGGGATGATGACGCCGATATTTCTATGATGCGTGAAGATTTTGATCGTTTCCGGGAAGTGATTAAAACAGATTTGCCTGATAAATATGTTGCACAATGCTTTGCCAGTGATAGACGATATAATGTTTTAATTCCAGGAATGAAAATTCGAAAAAAAGGTACATATCTAAAAGAAGTAAATACTCTTTTAAGTAATAGATGTGTTGGATACGAAGGCTGTGACGGTATATTTGTAGATGTATTTGTATATGATTATTGTACACCTAATAAATTTATTGATTTACCACTTCGTTTAGCAAATCAAGCTTTAATGGTTCCAGAGATTATTTGTGATAATGTATTACATTTTAATGCAAAAAAATTAAAAGGTAGAATCATGAAGAATGCCTGGGCTTATGGAGATTATTGCCGTAAAAACACTAATAAAGAATATATTGGTTTTGATTTAACATGGGTTTGGAAGAGCCCATTTAAACCATTTATTTTTAGGTATGATGATATTTATCCAACGCAATATGTTCCTTTTGAAGATACGATGTTACCTATTGCTCATCATCCACATGAATATCTATGTACGGCTATTGCACCTAGTTATATGGAATTACCGCCAGTTGACAAAAGATTTGCAAAGCATATCGTAGATATTGAGATATAGAGGTTTTATGTTATATCAAGTAAGTCATGGCTCAAAATATTTTGGAGCTGACACTGTTTTTGAAGATATTCAATTTGAGATAAAAGGTAATGAAAAAATAACGATTGTTGGTCGAAATGGTTGTGGAAAGACAACCTTTTTGAGGTGTGTTTGCGGAGAATTATCTTTTGATAAAGGTACAGTTTCTATGCAAAATGGCACAACATTAGGTTATTTGGCACAAAAACAATTATCTGATGATGAACTAACTGTAAGAGAGACGTTAATGGAAGTCTTTGACCATATTTTTGCTTTGCAGGATACAATGCATCAGATGGAAGAAAAGATGATAACAGATGCTTCTGAAAAATTATTAGCGCAATATGCTAATATTCAAGAAAAATTTGAAGCATTAAATGGCTATAACTGGGAAAGCGAAATGATGACAGTATTTACAAAATTTGGCTTTTCTAAAGATGATTTAGACCGCAAAGTTAAAGAATTCTCGGGTGGCCAAAAGACAAGAATTGCATTTGTAAGATTACTTTTATCTAAACCGGATATTTTATTATTAGATGAACCTACTAACCATTTGGATCTAGAAACAATTGAATGGTTAGAAGGCTATGTTAAAAATTATCCAAATGCTGTTATTACAGTATCTCACGATAGAATGTTTCTAGATCATACAACAGATGTTGTATATGAACTGGAATATGGCACAATGACAAAATATGTTGGTAACTATTCAGCCTATGTTATTGCAAAAAAGAATAATCTTGAAAGACAGATGGCTGCATATAACCGCCAGCAAAAAGAAATCGAACGATTAGAATCTTTAATTGAAAAATTTAGATATAAGAAGAATAAAGCTGCTTTTGCGCAATCTAAAATTAAATATTTAGATCGAATGGAAAAGATAGATAAAGCAGTTTCACCAGATGACAAGACATTCCACGCTCACTTTGTACCAAAGGTAAAAGGCGGCGAGAAGGTTTTAGAAACAGATAACTTAACTATTGGCTATGAGCAAGATAAACCATTGTGTACTGTTAATTTTTCTATGAGAAGGCAGGATAGAGTAGCGATTATTGGGCCAAATGGTACGGGAAAATCAACATTAGTTAAAACTTTAATGGGACTTCTTCCTCCTCTTAGTGGCAGTTATTTATATGGTCATCAAATTGAAGCAGGATACTTTGATCAGCAACTTGCTCAATTTTCAAGTGGTAAAACGGTACTTGAAGAATTATGGGATGAATATCCTGAACTAGACAGAACAGAAGTTAGAACAGTACTAGGTACTTTCTTATTTTCGGCTGATGATGTATTTAAAACAGTTGATGTATTATCAGGTGGGGAAAAAGTTAGATTATCTTTAGCAAAGTTATTGCTGCAAAAAGCAAATCTACTTATTTTAGATGAACCGACAAACCACTTGGATATTCCTGGTAAAGAAGCACTTGAAGAATCTTTATTAGATTATACAGGTACAATTTTATTTGTATCACATGACCGTTACTTTATTAAAAGAATTGCGACTTCATTATTAGTCCTTGATGACAAAACAGCAGAATATTACCCAGTTACGTATGAAGAATACGAAGAAGGCTTAAAAGAAAAAGAATTAAAGACTATAATAGAAGAAGTTAAGGAAGAAAAGAAAGAACCACCAAAGCAATTATCAAAAGATGCATTAAGAAGAGAAATTGCCAAAGTAGAAAAACAAATTACCGAAAAAGAAAACGAGCTTGAAGATAAACGAGCTTTACGTTTTGAACCGGAATATTATCAAGACTATACAAAGATGGCAGTACTGGATGAAGAAATTGATGTTATTCACAATGAATTAGCACATCTGTATGAGAAATGGGAACAACTACAAGAGTAAATATCTATTTACTTTGTATATAAAATGATTTAGCATTTTTTGTGGAAAAAGGAGAAAAAAGATGAATATTTCACCACTTCAAGAAGAAAGACTAAAGTATGAACCAAAACTACCTGGAATGTTAAGACATGGCATTTCAGAAATCAGTGTTAAGGAAGGCGAAGCTACAGAAAGCGTAGCTGATCAAGATAAGATCAAAGCTTTATTCCCTAATACTTATGGTAAAAAAGAAATTACATTTGAAAAAGGAACAAATACTTCTGAAGCTAAAAAGCAAGTAGTAGGCGTTATTTTATCTGGAGGACAAGCTCCTGGCGGACACAACGTTATTTGTGGTCTTTATGATGCATTAAAAGCAACAAATAAAGAAAACGTTCTTTATGGCTTCAAAAAAGGTCCTATCGGCTTAATCAATGATGATTTTGTTGAATTTGATGATGCTTTTATCGATGAATATAGAAATACTGGTGGATTTGATATCATCGGTTCTGGTAGAACAAAACTAGAAACAGAAGAACAATTTGCTATCGCTGCAGAAGTATGCAAAAAACATGGCATTACAGCTATCGTTATTATTGGTGGCGATGACTCAAATACAAACGCAGCTGTTTTAGCTGAATATTTTGCGGCTCATGAAACAGGTGTACAAGTAATTGGTTGTCCAAAAACAATCGATGGTGACTTAAAGAATGAAGATATTGAATGCTCATTCGGTTTCGATACAGCAACAAAAACTTATAGTGAATTAATTGGTAATATCGAAAGAGACGCAAACTCTGCTAAGAAATACTGGCACTTCATTAAAGTTATGGGACGTTCTGCATCTCACGTTGCTTTAGAGTGTGCTCTTGAAACTCAACCAAATATCTGCTTAATTTCTGAAGAAGTAGCAGCTAAGAAAATGTCACTATCTTCTATCGCTGATTACATCGCAGATGCAGTTGAAAAGAGAAGTAACAATGGAAACAACTTTGGTGTAGCAATTATTCCTGAAGGTGTAGTTGAATTCGTTCCTGAATTCTCAACATTAATTGCTGAAATCAACGAATTACTAGCTGGTAAAAAGGCAGATGAATTCAATGCATTAGCTACTTGGAAAGAAAAATACGCATTTATTGAAAAAGGTTTAACAAGTGAATCAATGGCAGTATTTGCTATTCTTCCTGAAACAATTCAACAACAATTATTCTTAGAAAGAGATCCTCATGGAAACGTACAAGTATCTTTAATTGAATCAGAAAAATTATTCTCTGCTTTAGTTAAAGCAAAACTTGAAGAAAGAAGAGCTGCAGGAACATACAATGGTAAATTCAGTCCTCTACACCACTTCTTTGGATATGAAGGAAGATGTGCATTCCCATCTAACTTTGACGCTGACTATTGCTATTCTTTAGGTTATAACGCATTCATGCTAATCCAATATGGTTATAATGGATACTTATCTAAGATTTCTAATCTATCTAAACCTGCTGAAGAATGGGTTGCTGGTGGTATGCCTATCACAAAGATGATGAACATGGAAAGAAGACATGGTGAAGATAAGCCTGTTATCCGTAAAGCTCTTGTAGAACTTGATGGGAAACCATTCCAATACTTTGAAGCTCATAGAGAAACTTGGGCTGTAGAAACAGCTTATACATATCCTGGAGCTATCCAATACTATGGACCATCTTCTGTTTGTGATTTAACAACAAGAACATTAGCTTTAGAAAAAGGAACTCTATAAGATTTAAACTAACAGAGTATTGTCTAAAAAGGGGCAATGCTCTTTTTTATTTTCATTAGTACGAAATCGTACTATAATAGTACAGCTTGAGGTAAATATGAATTGTAGAGGAAGAGACCAGTTAAATATAAATAACAAACAGATTGGTAAATTAAATTCAATCTATCATCAATTTGCAATGAAATATTCTTTGTCTGACAGTGAATTTCAGATACTTTATACGTTACAGTTTTTTGGTGATGGATGTTTATTACATGAAATTGTGGAGTTTACAGAAATACCAAAACAGACAATTCACTCGGCTTTAAAGAAGATGGAAAAAGAAAAATGGCTTTATCTTGAAGACGTAAATCCCAAAAGAAAACGAATATTCTTAACGAGTCAAGGGAAAAATGTTGCTTTAAATACAGTTCAAAAAGTAATAGATATTGAAAGTAAGATTT
>CAJJTI010000068.1 GCA_905194705.1 uncultured Solobacterium sp.
CCACGCAATAATTTAAACAACCTTTGTTTAAAACCACGCAATAATTTAATCTATCCCATAACGATTCAATTCTTCATGTTTATGTAATACTTATAAATTTAGAATTCTAATTTTTTGAATTGTTCCCAAGCTAGATTAGCTTTTCCGAAATGTCCATAGTTAGTAGTTTCTTTGTAAATTGGACGTCTTAGATCTAATTCTTTAATAATATTTGATACTGAGAAATCAAAGTTCTTGTTGATGATATCTAATAATTCATCATCCGAATATTTAGAAGTTCCAAATGTATCAATTGTTACTGATAGTGGATTAGCTTTACCAATAGCATAAGATAATTCTAACTGGCATTTATGTGCCAAACCATTTGCAACAATATTACGACATACATAACGAGCATAATATGCAGCAGAACGGTCAACCTTAGTTGGATCCTTAGAAGAGAAACATCCTCCACCAATTGGTGCATATCCCCCATATGTATCAACAACAATCTTTCTACCTGTTGTTCCTGAATCACCCCAACTGCCCCCTAAAACAAATGATCCAGATGGATTAATTAAATATTTAGTATTTTCATCAATATATTTTTTATCAACAATTGTATCAATTACTTTTTCTTTAATTAATTCATGTAATTCTTCTTGTGTAATATCTTTTGTATGTTGAGTAGATACAACAATCGCATCAATTCTTGCAAGTTTACCATCATCATACTCTACTGTTACCTGTGTTTTTCCATCAGGCATTAAACGAGCATCTTCACGACGTACTTTTTCTAATTGTCTAGCTAGTTTATGCGCACAGTTAATCGCAAAAGGCATATATTCTTCTGTTTCATCATCTGCATAACCAAACATAATGCCCTGGTCACCTGCAGAAATCTCATCATGAGCAACAGCGTCATTAATTTCTGCTGATTGTTTATTTACCTTAGTTTCTACATGATATTCTTCTTTATAGCCAATTTCTCTAATTGCATTTAAGGCAATAGCTTCATAATCTAAATCAGCCTTTGTATTAGCTTCACCATACACGAGAATTAAATCATCTTTAATTGTAGCTTCTACAGCCATATGGGAATAAGGATCCTGACGAATAGCTTCGTCAAGAATTGAGTCTGCAATATAATCACAAACTTTATCTGGATGTCCGCTAGTTACGGATTCAGACGTAAAAAATCTTTTTTTCATATTATTTCACCCTTTCTTTCTGTCTTTTCATTAGGCTTCTAGAAAGAGGAACTATTTTATATACTCTTTCTTTATCGATGCCAGCAGTACCACCTTGCCTCTTGCAGGTTGGTATGAGTTCACAGAGCTGACTCTCTCACTCATTCTTGATAAAAGACATTGTGAGTATATAATATGTAATTTTTTCAATCAATCAGAAATTATACACAATTAAAGTAGTGTCAAAATTAGTTTTCATAATTTATATATTTTTCTCTTTTTGTATAATTAAAAAAACTAGATGTTTTGTGCGCATCCAGTTCTTCATTTTTATTTTTTTAATTCTTGAATCAGCTTGTCTAAATCATTTTGATTAGGATGAGATACTGCTTTATCAAAGTTTTCAATTAACATGTCAATATTAGCTGGGCAACTAGGAGATTCTTTCAGTTTTTCGTATCTATTACGAACTGCTATTGGCATTTTCCCCTGGCACATATATGTACCAATAATTGTATTAGTCGCATCTATATTTTGTTTAGTTCTTTGTAATATACCATCAAAATATTCTTGACTTCCTCCAAACCCAGCCGTTCCAAATAGGAATATTTCTTTATTGTGAAGAGTTTTTTAAAATTCCATCGTTTTATCATCAGCTGTACCTTTATTTGTCCAAAAACCAATATACACTCTATCTGCATCTATTTCTTTTGTTTCTCCACAGTATTTACAATCTTCTTTGATAACATCATAAATCGTTTCCGCTAATAACTTTGTGTTTCCTGATAAACTACTATATAAAATTGCGCTAGTCATATACGCCTCCTAAAACATAAAAAGTAGGTTTCCCTACTCTTTATTATACTATCCTTTTAAGCCACCTCTTGATACACCATTTACAATTTGTTTTCTTGCAAATAGGAACAAGATAATCATCGGAATAACTATCATTGTAGAAGCAGCCATCATTAGTTCAGTTCTTGCACCACCTTCACTGACGAACGCATATAATCCAAATGGTAATGTTCTAAGTTCTCTATCACTTACTGCTAACATCGGCCATAAGAATGAGTTCCAGCTGGCAATTGCATTTAATAGAATAATTGTAACTAAGCTAGGTTTAGCAATAGGTACTAATACTCTCCATAAATATTTCCAGTTGCTGCAACCATCAACTCTAGCGGCTTGATATAAGCTGTCAGGAACTGAATCAAAGAATCCCTTCAAGATATACATGTAGAAAATACTACTGGTAAATGGAACGATTAACGCCAGAATTGTATTATAAATTCCCAAATCAATAATTGTACGATAGTTTGTAATAACAATCATTTCAAACGGAACCATCATTAGTCCTAATAGTAGTCCAAAGATAATATGTCTCCCTGGGAAATTTAACTTACTGAATGCAAAAGCACCAAGTATTGTTGTAAATGTACACAATGTAACACAACTAACCATAGCTATTAAACTGTTTAAGAAATATCTTGCAAATGGTGCCATGCGTAAAGCTTCTTTAAAGTTATCCAAATTAAAGTGTGTTGGAAGCCATATTGGTGGAATCATCTGAATTTCAATACTTGTTTTAAAAGCACCTGTAATCATCCAGTAGAATGGAAACACCATGATTACTGCACCAAGAATCAAAAATAAATATAAGAAAAATTTACTTAATGAAAATTTAGTTTTCTTCATCTTCTTTACTCCTTCGTTTTCTTTTCAATCCACTTCTGGATCATTGTGAAAACAAATATTACAAGGAACAAGATAACTGCTGCAGCAGATGCATATCCATATTTCCCGGGCATTTTTACTCTAAATTGATAATAAATATAATACACAACCGTAAATAAGTTATTACTTACACCAGGACCTGCAAATAGTGGAAATAATTCATTAAATACTTTGAAACAACTAATTGTATTGATAATTACCACTAAGAAAATTGTAGGTGAAAGTAGTGGAATCGTAATTCTAAAGAATATCTTTAGAGGTGATGCACCATCTACCTTAGCTGCTGTATAGTACATTGGATCAATATTCTGTAAACCACTTAATAGTAAGATTATCGTAAATGGTAATACTGACCAAATACCATAAATACATAATGCTGCAAAGTTATTTGTCGTAACCTGAAGCCAGTTAACACTGCTTATTCCAAAAATATTGAGTAAATAGTTAATTACGCCTGACTTATAGTTAAACATGAATTTCCAAGCTAAACCAACCGCAACTGTACTTGTTACCATTGGTAAGAAGTAACATGTTTGAAATAATGCTGAAAACTTAATTTTTTGATTTAAGAAGTTTGCAATAACTACTGCTAAACATGTACTAATTGGAATAACGATAAATACATAAGAGAATGTATTTTTAAATGCTTGCGCAAAATATGGATCTTTTAAAATATATGCATAATTGCTAAAACCAAAACCTGTAAATGTTTTATTGATATAGTTGAAATTTTCTTTAAAACTAATTAATACAACATTAGCAATAGGGTAAAGAGTAAAAGCAATTACACCAATCGCAAAAGGTAATAAATATAAATACGGTTGAATCTTAGTACCGAATTTTTTATTTCCTTTTTCTTTTTTTGCTAATTCACTCATAATAAGCGTTCTCCACTTGCTTCATCAAAAACAAATACGCCCGTTTTCTTTAAGGATACTTTTACTTTTTCACCATGTTGTAGTTCTTTTTCAGCTGGAACATATGCACGAACATGATGTGCACCTAAATCTAAATATGCTAATACTTCTTTACCAATAACATATTTTGTATCTACAGTAGTTTCAATTGCTCCATTTTCATCCACAACAATTGATTCAGCTCTCATACTCATTGTTACTTTTGTTCCATCAGCTATTTTTTCTACACCAGGAATTTCAACAGTACAATCTCCATCTAAAACAATCTTTCCATCTTTTACAACACCATGTGTTTTATTGATTGGAGGATTTCCTAAGAAGTCAGCTACAAAACAGTTAGCTGGTTCATCATATAAATTTTGAGGGTCGTCTTTTTGCTGTAAGACACCATCTTTCATTAATACAATCTTGTCACTAATACTCATAGCTTCTTCCTGGTCATGAGTTACGAAGATTGTCGTAATTTTTGTTTCTTGTTGAATACGTCTGATTTCTTCACGCATTTCAATACGAAGACGAGCATCAAGGTTACTTAATGGTTCATCTAATAATAAAACTCTAGGATTTTTAATTAGAGCACGAGCAATCGCAACACGTTGTTGTTGACCACCAGATAATTCTTTTGGCTTTCTATTTAGTAACATATCTACATGTACAAGTTTTGCCATCTCTATTGCTTTAGCTTCTCTTTCAGCTTTTTTAACTTTTTTAATTTCTAATGGGAAAGCAATATTTTCTAATACTGTCATATGAGGATATAAAGCATAGTTTTGGAATACTAAACCAACACCTCTTTTTTCAGCACCAATATCTGTAACATCGTCATTATCGAAATAAATCCTTCCCTCAGTTACTGGTAAAATACCACTTAACATATTTAGCATTGTACTTTTTCCACATCCTGATGGACCAAGTAAAGCAATTAATTCACCAGATTCAATTGTTGCATTAAAGTTATTAACTGCTGTAAAATCACCAAATTTTTTTGTTAAATTCTCAATCGTAATTTTCATAATCTATCCCTAATCTTGAAGCATTTCATTCCATGCAGAACCATCTGTTCCATCAAAATCATAACCTACCATTTTTGCCATAGTACTAGCTTCATTTACCATACTGCTTCTTTCAATCACAACACCTTTCTTTACACTTGGGCCACAAGCAATAAATGTAGTTGTTTGATCTTTAAATGATAAATATCCATGACTAGCTAATGAATGATGCCATCCTGGTTTTAAATATTCTTCAAATAAATCTTTTCCAGATAATGTAGAATCAAAACTCATTGGTTCCTTACCTTCAATAACGAAGTCAATCTTAGGGAATTCCAATCCATACTTTTCTGACGCTTCTTCTTTAGTGAAAAGATATCCAATATTATATTGAGGATCGTCTTTAATTTCTTTTAATATTTTAAATACTCTATCCATTAGTTCTGCATCTTCTGGATCTCTTACTTGAATCCATGCACTCATACTTGCAGAATGACAATATGCATCATAACTAATTAGATTTCCTTCTTCATCTGTTTTGATTAGACCTTTTTCTTTGAGCAGTAAATTGAAGTTAATATGTTTCTTGATATCAGCTTGCCCATGGTCTCCTAGAATAACCCAGTTGGTATTATCAAAGTCACCAAATCTCTTTACTGATTCAAATAATAATCCAAGTTGTTCATCATGAATTCTTAATTGTCTTTCTACTTGTTCATTCATAATACCGTTGCAATGTTTAACAGTATCTAAGTCACATGTTTTAACTAACATAATGTCTGGTTGACCATAGTCTTCAATGATATCTAATGCACAACTCATCGTAAATGCATCTAAATTTCTTTCTACACCTTTTAAATAGTGGTCATACTTCCAAAAATAACGGTCAATTAACTCTTGCGTACTGTAATTATGATAGAACTGTTCAGGATTATCTCCTTGATAGCTGATAGGTACGATCATTGGAAGGTTATAATCAATATCTGCTCCACCTGATACTGGCCAAGTTAAAGAACAAGTCTTTAATCCATATTTATGTGCTTCATCTAAGAAAGTATCACATTTAATGCTCTTTCTTAATGAATACCATGGTGCTTTTGGATTCTCTGCTTCAACAATTTCGTTATGAGGAACCCCATGACCTTTAACATATCGGCCTGTTACGATAGAACAGTGACATGGGTAAGTTAATGATGGATATACAGGTTCAACATGATTTACATAGCTACCATTATCAAACACATATTTAAAATTTGGTAATGTCTTCATGTAATCAATATCGCATGTACATAATGCATCTAGGCATAAAACAACAAGTTTTTTCATTCAAATCTCCTTATATACAATCATGAGATGGAAGTTGTAAATCCCCCATCTCATTATCGTGCTTTCTATTAATTTGTTTATTAATTATTCATTCATAGCTGCTTCGCCAACTTTAACAGCGTTTTCTAATGCAGCCTTTGCATCGAAGTTAGGATCAGCAGCACCAGTCATAACTTTCTTTAGTTCATCTCTAATTGTTACTGAACCTGTTACTGCAGGGATAGTTACAGAGTCGTTGATTTGTTCGCCAACCGCTTTAAGAGCGATATTTTCTGCAACAGATGCTTTATAAGCATCTGATTCTTGAATTGTGAAGTATGGAGAATATGCGTTTAATTCTTGAGCCCATTCACCATCTCTTGTGATGAAGTATTCAGCAAATTTAGCTACTGCAGCATCTTCTGCTTCACTCTTCTTGAAACCAATGATACTTCGGTTGAGTACAGTCGCTTGTCTGTGATTTTCATCAATATAAGGCATACGAACAACACCAACTTCACCACCAATATTAGATAAATCTAAGAATGGTAAACCTGCACAGCTACCAATGTATGAAGCGATAGCACCATTATTTAAGTCAGATGAGTTGTAATCGCCTGTTGTAGGAGCGATTTGGAAATATCCTTCTTTAACACCTTCTGCCCACCATTCAATCCATTTAAGTGTTTCTTCGTCATTGAATAATAGTTTCTTAGATGCTTTATCTACATATTTACCATCATGTGATTGAAGAATAATAGTGTTAATAACTTCAATTAAAGAATCTGCACAGAATCCTACAACACCAGTTTTTTCATAAATAGTTTTACTAGCTTCTTTTAAATCATTCCAAGTTTTTGGAGCTTCTACACCAGCTTCTTCAAACATTGTTTTGTTGTAGAAAAGAACTTGTCCAGACGTATAAGTTGCGATTAAATGTACTTTTCCATCAACGAAGTCTGTAGCTTCATCATAGATACCTTGGCTTACCATTGATTTATAATCTTCCGTGAAATAATCATCAAAAGAGATTAACATATCATAGCCATCGAAGTTTCTAGCAAAACTAGCAAAATGGAAAACTAAGTTAGGTCCTACTCCATTAACAACGGCATCTTGTACTGTTGATTCAAAATCTTTTTCGTTGTAACCACCAACTACATTTACATGAATATCTTGATTTTCAGTTTCAAAATCTTTTGCGATGGTATTTAATAATTCATCTTGCCCACCTGTAAATGTGTGCCAAATTGTGATTGTTGTTTTATTGTTTGTATCAGATCCATCAGTTGTACCTGTACTACCTGTTGATCCGCCTGAACAGCCTGCAAGCATAGATGCACATAAACTTACTGCAGCAATCTTTTTAAAAATGTTTTTCATATTCCTCCCATGTTCGTAAACAAATCAAAACATTTACGCTAGTAAAATAGTATCACAAGAAATTGCTTGTGGAAATTACCATTTTTTGTTCGAACAAATATGAATATAATTGTTGTTTGTAAAATTTATATAAAGTAAAAATAAAATCAATAAATATTGCATATGTAAATTTATACGTATGCATTATTTGCATATTTATCTATTCAAATATATGCAAGCAGTTATATAATTACATTATGAAAAATACATTAAAAGAATTACGTAAGCAGGCAAATCTTACACAATTAAAAGCATCTAATCTTTTTCATGTTTCTTTAAGAACTTATATAACATATGAAAATGATATTTCGAAAATTAACACCATCACTTATCAATATATGTTAAATGAATTTGAGAAAATGTTACTGGTTGATGAAATGCATGGAATTCTAACAATAGAAAAAATTCAAAATATTTGTAATGAAGTATTTAATACATCATCAATAAGATACTGTTATTTATTTGGAGATTACGCTAAAAACTGTGCAAATGAAAAAAGTCCAGTTAAATTATTGATTTCTTCGCGTTTAACAGGACCTGTTTATTTTAATATGATTGAGACAATTCAGAAAAAAATTGTTAAAAAGACTGAAATATATATCGTAGACCGACTTCTATATAATAAAGAATTAATAGATGAAATATTAAAAAATGGAATAAAAATATATGGTTAAGCATTCATAATATTTTTACATACTATTGAGGCAATAAGAAGACCAGCACTAGGTGGTACAAAAGGACTGGATGCAGGAGTTCTTTCATCACCTTCTTCAAAGCTTATAGGTTTAATAGGTAACTCTGTAGAAGTGACAACATCTAAGTGGTTAATTCCTCTTTTTCTAAGTTCTCTACGCATAACTTTAGCAAGTGGATCTCCACTAGTTTTTGATATATCAGTAAATATTAATTTTGAAGGATCAAGTCTATTACCTGTACCCATTGAACTAATAATAGGAATATTTAGACGTATTGCTTCTTCTATAAGAGTTAATTTTGCTGTAACAGTATCTATAGCATCTACGATATAATCAAATTCTTCTAAAGAAATACGATTTTTTGTTTCAGGCAAGTAAAACATTGTATATTTAATAATTTTACATTCAGGAGATATTAAATGAATTCTAGATTCAACAGCATCAGTTTTATATTCATTAATCGTATTAACTGTCGCAATAATTTGTCTATTTATATTCGATAAATTAACAGTATCATTGTCCACGACCCCAATTGTGCCAACTCCAGCTCTAGCTAAAGATTCAACTACATAGCCGCCAACTCCACCGACACCAAAAACAATTACTTTTGCGTTATGAAGTTTTTCAAACGAATCAAATCCAACTAATCTTTGAAAGCGGCTAAATCTAGGTTCAATATCCATACACTTCACCTCGAGAAAATAAAAAAAGAACCGGCAACGAGCTAGATTCACTGAAACAGCTATTTTCGCCCCTGGCGTGCTTAACTTCTGTGTTCGGGATGGGAACAGGTGTGACCACGCCGGTATCGTCACCGGATCTATATATTTCAGGATTGTTCCCTGAAAACTGAATAACAGCTTTTAGATAAGACTTTCTGTAAATTGTAGAGCGTTCTCGTGTGATTAAACCCTCGACCTATTAGTATCAGTCAACTCAATGCCTCACAGCACTTACATCTCTGACCTATCTACCTCGTCGTCTTCAAGGGGTCTTACTTAATTTCTTAATGGGAAATCTAATCTTGGAGTCGGTTTCACGCTTAGATGCCTTCAGCGTTTATCCGGTCCATACTCAGCTACCCAGCTGTGCCACTGGCGTGACAACTGGTGCACCGTAGGTATGTCCACCCTGGTCCTCTCGTACTAGGGGCAGCTCTCCTCAAATTTCCAACGCCCACAACAGATAGGGACCGAACTGTCTCACGACGTTCTGAACCCAGCTCGCG
>CAJJTI010000069.1 GCA_905194705.1 uncultured Solobacterium sp.
TGCACCTTTAGAGCCAACTATTATTATTGGATTAGGTGGTGTTAGATTGGATTTAAGATTATCTGAAATAAACTCATCCTTTATTTGATCCACAATACTTTCTGTATTTCGTGCCTTTACTATCTTATCAATTTGAGGAGGCGCATCTGCAAATAATTTCTCAATTTCAGAACGATTTTTTTTAATCTCTTTATTTTCAATAAAGCATTCTTCTATAAGAGTTTTATTTACTTCGTCATCAATGTCATACAATTCCCCGAAAAGTTTATCAATAATCGGAGTGAGTTCAGAGCTTATAGAATTGCGAACAAGCTCAGAATCATTTGCAGGAATTATGGATAAAATTGTTTTTCCTTCTCTTTGTATTGCTTCCTCTAAGAATATTTTAAATCCAGAATTTTGTGAAATGGAGTTTTTGGACAATATGTTATAGAAAGACATGAATCTCTCTGAAATATCTTCATGCCCATTAAATATTAAACATTTATTATGCTTCCAATCACTACCATCTGTATTACAAAATTTCCCGATAATAAATTGATGACCATTAGTAATAACAGCGTATTGCAATCCTTTTTCAAATAAGTATCTACGAATTTGATCAACAACATCTTTATTCTCTTTTGCAAAAGTACCTATTGTTACAGCTTTATGTTTATTGGGAATTATAAAATCAACAAAATTTCTTTTAGCTTCTACTATGAATTGAAATCCTGGAATAGAAAAGAGATAATCATAAAAGCCCTCTACAACATAACCTTCACGATCAATGGAATTCTCATCCCAGTCTAATACCTCAGTAAAAAGTTTATCTATTATTTTTGACCTCGTATCAGATTCTGTCAAATCCTCTTCCTTATACCTTTCAAAATCAGCAAAGAAACCTAGAAGGTCTTTATGGCAATCATATATATCTTTCATAATATTTTGGACTTCAAAGTAATTATACGATAAAACTTAAACTTCTGCTATACAAATATATAGTAAATATTGATATAATACAAAAATATAGAAATTCATTTTGATATTTCTTAGCTTTCCATGTACAATTTTGAGTATTTAAAACCAGCATTTCCTTTTCAATTAGCCCTCTTTTCAATTGCAACTTATAATATTCAAAATCAATACATTGTAGTAAATTCACCCAATTTAAGAGTAAATTTAGGTGAAAATGACAGTAAACAATATCACATATTTTAAAGTAATCCCACCCTTCCTAATATAGGAAATATTCTTTCCTAATTCCAAGACTGTATTTCTAAGATTACGATTTTGTATATTATTGCCAAGTCTACTCAATCCAAAACCTCCACTCACGCGTACATTGACAGTACTTTTTTTTTCCAATTGTGACAGGTTTATTGTTTGCATCGCCTTGATATTCTATCTTATTACCAAAAGAATCATATTGACATACATTTTTTCGATAACCCTGTTCTATTGGTTCGATTGGTAATTCTTTGTCAATCCATTTAATATGTATGCCATCATCAAAAAGAGAATTACCCATAAGAAGATATTCATAGACATAGGTTGGTCTTGTTTCAATTATAGGTTCACTATCTTTGTCTATTACCTTAATACCTCTGATTAGAATAGAAGCTCTATATTTTTTATCTTCATTTTCAAAAGTAAAATCAACTCCCGATACATGTGCATTAAATGATCCAAGGGGATAATACTCATTCTTCATGATAGGATCTTTTATTTTATCAGAAATATGATACATGATATAATCCTTGATCTCTGCCCCTTCACCTTCTTCATGGTAATAGAATTCTATATCACGAAGATAAATCTTTCTACCGTTTACTTGGAAATATCCACCAAAGAAGAAATGGCGAGCAAGTTTATTCATTTCCTTTAGCAATAACTCTTCATCTCCATTTGCTCCTTGAAAAGCCTCCAGAATTCCTTTTAATGTGTTTTCCATATGGTCTTTTATTTAACGTTTATGTAAAACGTAATAATAAATCATTATGCTGAATAATAAATCGAACAAAATTAAAAAAGAAGATAGCTTTTACACTACCTTTATTTATATGCAAAGCTCATTCTCTCAATAATAATCTATTGTCGAATACTGAGTTAAAGCAAGTTATGAGATTCTTGATTGGTTAATAAAAATCTCATGACTGTTCCAGTTAGGTACAAAATAAATTCTACTTCGGAAGATAAAACAGCGCAATCATGCTTTGCCTTGTTGTTTTGATACTTAGCGTAGTAGTCCAATACTCTTTCTAAAAGGTTGGATATTTCGGGACTAATATTCCTGGATTTCAAATAATTACCAATATCTGATTTTTGATTTTCAAGACTTTTTCCATTATTAAAAATGTCTTTAAGTAACAGTTCAAGGGATAATCTAAGATGATCAACAACATTCCTTTCTTTACCTTGTATCCCTATTTCCATTAGTGACATTTTAAATGTCTCGTAGCTTTTAGGATGTGCTGATAACCAATCTAAATTATCATTTATAAGTTTTTTATCAAGAAGTTTAGCTCCCTCTGGATAAAATATTATTTCGGATTCCGTTTGCTTTATCCCCAAAGGAACGCCTGTAATAGAGACGGCTTCTTGAATACCTATTAAAAAATCTCCTTTTTGAACTTTAGTCAATTCTTTTAACCAGAACACAGCTTGAATTCCCATCATAAACCCTTTTATGTCATTAACATCAAATAGATAATTATATGTAGGACTTTTTGAGAGTCCATTCTCTAAAACATTAAAATCAAAAGTGTTCGCAGGTCTATTATGAATTCCTATTAATTCAAAAAACTCATCTTCCATTTCTGAACTATAGCTTATCGTTCTACCTATCTTCATGTAGGAATTTAAGACTCTGTTTCTGAAGCTATGCCAGCGTTCTTCTTCATTCAGATCAATATTCCACCTTTTGTAAAAGTCAATGATTCTATCTTGTTTTTCTAATTGGCTAGTATTTATTTTCTTCGGCATATCATCTAAATATTAGTTAGTGAATTTGGTTACAACTTACAAATATACAAAAATAGAAATTACAAAGGTTATTATACATGTTTTTGTAACAGTCAAAAGAAGTTATTATCTATGTTTATTCTCATATTGTATGAAGTTAAAACAGCAACTCCGGCATTTTGAAATTGCGGCATAGTTATCATTCTTTTATTAACGCTTACGTTCACCACGTATGTCTCTAAAAGGTTCACTTTCGGCAATTGCTCCGTTCAAGCAAACGCAAACGGTAAAAGGCTGGCTGTCAATCGGGCCGGAAGTCCACGTCTTTTCTTCCCGTGCTGTTGTAGCCAAAGGAGAAGATTTTACAGCAACTCAAGCAAATGGGAATGCTATCGCTTATGTCTGGTTTGTCTAGGAAAAAGGTTATAAGGGAGATACTATAGTGGATTGGATTAACGAAACGGATAAGTAATCGGGAATAGTGGATAGTTCATATTTTATTAAAGTCGTTATACTGAAAAAAGGTATAGCGGCTTTCTTTTAACGAGAATATATGACTCTATTCATAAATAGTATTACTATCTTTAATTCAAAATACAAGTTGTTATTGTATTTTGTCGCTTTCTATTTTGATTTTATAAACTTTTATCATATATTTGCTACGTAAAAATTAAGTTTAATGGTTGAACATTTAGAAATAAGGAATTTTACACCAATATCATTTGAGGATAGGACTATTACATTCAAAACTTCTTTAGACATTATACAAGAGGTGATGAATGTGCCGATGTGTGCATTAACCTCGCTGCTAAGGGCTAATGGATACGATGATGTTGATGATACAACAAGTCTTTGTATAGATGAAAAAGGGCTTGATATTTTTGCGGAAGCCTATATTCGTAAAATTCAGAGTTACTTTTTTAGTTCTCTTCGCAATATTAGCAGATTGACTCAAAATGAACTAAGCAATTTTAATCAGTTTGTTGAATCCTTTAAAAAAATAGATTTACAGGGAGAATCTTTAAAATGGTCTGATATAGATATAGAGCATTTACGAGAGACTTTCATTGACAAAGTAAAAAGAAAAACATCACCCCAATCGACTTGTTCATCTTATCTTGATTTGTTTACTCGTGTTGTAGTGAGAAAACAAAGAAAAGATAATCGTCCTCTTTCTTATATAGATTATTCAGCATCATGCCTCACTGTTTCTTATGAATCTATCATCCAAGAACTGAGCATACAAAGAACAGATGAACTTTTAGACAATATTGTACATAGTCATTATTATGTAGCAAAGTCCACATATAGTAAACGCCAATGGCATATAGATCTCCAAATAAGGAATATTTATATCTCAGCAAGATACCATATCTATTCTACAGGATCAGATGAAGATTCCAATAGTGCTGTAATTAAGAGTGATTATCCTTTTATTTATCAACCGAATGCTATTGGAATCAGTTCATATCCACTACCAATAGCAGGATAAAACTGTAGAAAATGAATAAAGAAAATATAATTTTTGAAATACAAAATAGTAATCTATCAGAAGAATGTAAAGAGGAGGCAATTCAAATCATCAAACAATACGGTACAATTGATGTAAATACCATTTTACTGATAGTATATAAACTGATAGAAATAAGCCCTGAAATATTGGACTATTTCTCGTTGAAATAATTTTTATACTTATACTTAGAATTATGAACATAGGAAATGCTGTAAAAATACTTAGGAAAAATAAGCGAATTTCCCAAAAGGAGCTGGCAAAATTATGTGATATATCAGCAAATGCTTTATGTAGTATAGAACAAGGAGAATCATTTCCTGAAAAGAATACAATTATCAGAATATGTAAAGCTTTGGAAATTCCAGAATCCTATCTGTTATTGTTCAGTATTTCAGCAGAAGATATTCCTGAAAATAAGCGGATTCTTTACAATGCATTGTGTGAATCTATTAAGGAAGATTTAATTCATGATTTGTAATAAAAAAGTAAAGGAGACTGAGCAATTAAGTTCAGTCTCTCCTTTTTGTGAAGTGTGGATGTAACGTAATGAGTTGTCTGTCCTCAAACAGAGATTAAACAAGCTCTATGATTATTCTGGATCTATGTTATTGATAAATCTAGCAACCATAGATGAAAACTGTCAACTTCTGCATATTGTCCCACTATATCTATGTAGTTGATAGCATAAGATAAATCAACTTCATATCCATAAAAATCTATTAAATCTTGTATTAGTTCTTCTGGTGTTATCATAAAATAGATATTCACTTAATTTATTGGTCAATACATTATGGAGGTTTCAGTTTTGTAAGGGTTGAAATAAGTATTACAGGTTAGAAAGTTGATTATAAATTTCATCAATTACACTACTTTCTGCTCCACTGATACTTTTCCCTTTTTGTTCGACATATTGTTTTTTCAGGCATTGTTTGTCTACAACCATCAATTTTTTTACTTCTTTTATGGCTTGAGCATGGTGCTGCTCAATGAAGATTTCAATTCGTTCAATGGCATTGTAGCGTACTCTTGACTTTAAATTTCGACTGTCATACTCTGCTATAATTATTTTTTTCAATTCTGTCCAAGTCATATCTCTTGTTTTTTAGAAAATAAACTGGTTACAAGATGTGTTACTAACTCTATAAAATGATTAGATTACGTATAAATTAACTGCTAAGACTGGTTCTATTTCGCAATCTTTTCAATAGTGCTCTATATTCTTTATTAATTGGATTATTGTTTCCTAATATATTTAATGGCGGATTATAGTCGTTGATAAGTTTCTTTTCAAGATTTTCGATTTGTTCTTGTTCTCTGTTTTCTACACTATAAAATAATAATAGATTTTCTCTCATCCATTGTGACAATCTTTCTTCATCGTTTTCATTGAATTTAGTTTTCCCATTATCAGGATTGTTCTTATCTCTTGGAATTTTAGGAAATCCCATTAAACTGCCAAGAGATTTACGAAGAGTGGATTTTCCGGCATTATTGCCTATGAAATGCTGCTGATAGTCACGTTTTCTAATACTTACAGTGCTAATTCCAGTGTATATTATTGGGTAATGGTTGTTATTATAATCTATATAGTGGAATTCGGGAGCCACCTCTATTTGAGGAAGTAGCGAAGAAGTCCGTAGAACAACCAAATAATTTCCAGGAATATCAGGAAGAATAGAGCTGTAATCCCTCATAGGATCAAAAAGTTTGAATGAATTTTTCATGGTTTTGATGTTTGTTTAAATAGTTTCTTTTAGTATTTCTAATTCTTTTAAAATTAAAATGTCATTTTCATAATATGGATTCTTGATATTTTTCCCAAGAGGAGTGGGCGTGTTGTATATCAATCGTTTAGGTAGTCGGTCAATGTGCTCGGAGGATATCAAAAAATATTCAGTAGAATCAACATTGGTACCTACAACTTGGTTTCCTTTTAAACCTAATGATAAATGTTCTGAGATATATTCCGTAGAATATAATTTTACAAATACATCATTATTATATAATGAGAGAGTTGCAATGTATGTTTCTTCACTAATAACATATATATCTTTTAAGCAGTCTTGTGAATAGCATCCATTGAGGTATTTTCTTTCCCTCTTTTTTTCTTGCAATATTCTGATAGGCACTTTATTGACACTTCCATGTGCATAACATTGTAGTATGAATTTGTCTATATTGGGATTTATGGAAATACTTTTAATAATATTGTTTTCAAAAAGTTGTTTGTTTGTAATAATATACATGCCATCTTTATATAAGTTTAGAAAGAAAATGTTTTCGTTTGATCTTGTTTCGATTTGATTGGAAATAGATTCGGATGAATAGATATTCTTTTCCGTCTCTTCTATATCTTCAATTTCAAAATATTCATCTTCAACTCTACCCTTTTCATATTTTTCCGAAAAATAAAACATTTTATTGATGTCACTTAGCAACCTTTTGGAGTCTTCCTTTTTCTCAAGTAGTTTGTAGCCATAAATGATGCAAGCAATCGCACTTAATGTTTGCGGTTGCATATCAATGTATGAATGTATGTTTTTACTGTTTATGCATTCAGGATTCTTTAGTAAAGAATATAGAAGACTAAAGATATTGCTGCTTGTTGTTTCTTCTGTTCCAAGCGAAAGATCATATATCTGTATAATCTTGTTTACAATTTGCTTTCGTTCTATTTTTATTCTGTAAGCTAATATTCCTTGAAATGCTTTTAGACACTTTTCTTTTTTATCTTGAAGTGCTTCAATTGGCGAACTGATTGTTAAAATATTATCATATAGCATTTTACAGACTTCTCTATAGAAAGAGAAGTTTTCGCTAAAAAAGCAAGGATCAATTTCAAATAAGCTAAATAAGGTTGACATTTCAGAAATAATATTTTCAGTGCAAATAAGGGTCTCTTTATAGTTACTCTGTGAATTTGTCTGAAGAATTTTAATTGCTTTTTGTAGCCCTTCGTATTTTTTTAATTGGGGAATTTTTTTTATCTTACTGATTTTAAATGTACGTGCCCAGTTGATTAAACAAATCATTAGATCTGCAAATTCTGCTAATTCATATAAATTCCCTTTCTGAATTAATATGTATTTGTGTGTTTTATCAAAATAATTAATATAGTGCACAATCCATTTGTTGTTTTTACTTTGGTATAAGTTTATTACATTTTTTAAATGTATGTCCTCGGAAAGGTGGATTATATCGTAGAAATAATTGTCTATAAGTTCTTCCTTATTGATAGACTTAAATAAAGTTGTTTCGTCTATCCATGCAATAGTTGTTACATCATTAGTATTTTGAATATTAGTTTCCACACAGTTGCCATTGATATTTTCTATTACTTGTAATATAAGTGCCTTTTGTGTTTTGTCAATAGAATTTATCTTACATCTTATTGGAGTTTCTTTATTTTTCTGATTAGATGAAAGTTTTTCATATAGACGATGAACTAGTCCATACTTATCTTTTAATACAGAAAAATGAGTTCCTTCCATATCTATACCTTCCTTTACATAGTTAAAATCATATTCTTCTTTTTCCTTGTACAATTCATACAAAATAGAAAGCTTGTCTTCTATAAATATATGAGAACCATATGAATCAACACCTCTATACTCACATCTTATGATATTTTTCTTCGTGTTTTGATATATTTCAAAAGGGAGCATTTTTATCCAACATTCTTTATTATCAATTACTATTACATAGTAGTAATTACCTTTTGCTTCGGCAATTCTTTCTACCATGAAGTTGTAACTTAATCCTTTTTCAAATATTGCCATAATGGTTTGGGTATTCCGGTTTAATAATTATAAAAGAAAGTGTGGAGTTCATTATCTATCTTGCTAAAGGCGTCTGGTAAAGCCTGAATACGGATAAACAATATCCCCACACTTGTGATGTATATAACTCAAATAAGCATATACAAACAAGTGATGAGTGTGATTGCCATCCTTCGTACTCTTTAAAGTTTACCAGACTTTTTAGCAAAGGATAAAAACTACACTTTCATCAATAAACTATGTATGTCCTAACTAGTCATGTCAGGACTTTGCAAAGCTATAAAAAAGTTTATTGATTATCAAACTCAAAGGGGATATTGTTATTCACTTCTGGCAAAACTATGGTATATATACAATGTCAAAATGCCGTTCTATGAAAGTAGCCCAACAAATGAACAATAGAATGCCAATCAGGAAAAATGGATAATACCAATTGCTGCGTCTTTGCAGTAGCCATAAGAGAAGAATCCCCAATATAGGACAAATAACAGTAAATGAGGTAAGAATGGTCGCATCTTTAAATAAAAATGCTTCTTTTGTACGGGATGTTCTGAAATGATTCATATTATTATATTTTGTATTAATCAATTTATTCTGTCATCAACTCTTCTGTATCGTCTATCAGTGCATTATAGATTTCAGGAGGATAAGTGACTTCATCTTCCGGGTCTTCAAGATATTCATCCAGATGTTCGTTGAAGGTGTCGTAATCGTTTAAGTCCCTAGATTCTGCATTCTGAGTTTTTCCAGCCACATCCTTGTAACCCGTATTTCCATGTATAGTACGTCGTAATTGAGAAGATTTATGGCTAAAATCACGTTGCAGTGGGACGTGCGGCAACTCGTCCTATATTACTACTATGGTACATCATGCGCAGTCCGGCAACACCTCGTAAAGATAAGCTTGCGATTTTTGCAAGCCTTGCTTATCTTGTGCTTCCAATTGATGTTTTAGATGCTAAGCGGCTTCCTATTATTGGGTGGCTTGATGAGATTGTATCGGTGGCTGTGATGATACAAAAGATGGCGAAATATATTACACCGGAGATACAACGAAAGGTTAATGCCACCTTGGACAAGTGGTTTCCTGAATATGTCCAATATGAGATTGTAGAGTTATGAAAACTGTATTTTTTAAACCTTAATTCCGCAACACTTTGATTTAACTTTATTTATAAGTTCCTGAGCAA
>CAJJTI010000070.1 GCA_905194705.1 uncultured Solobacterium sp.
TCAAAGAATTTGTATTTCAGAAATATGCAAAACTAACAGTAGCTGATACAAAAACCATGATATTAGACTTAATGAAGAATGGTATTAATGATTTCTTGCAATAAAAAAATAGCCCGTGGCTATTTTTTTTCTACAGATATTGTTTTATTTGATTCAAAGTTTGCATTTTCTGGTGTATGCAATAAGACAATATTACATGCATTTTCTAGGTGCTGACGCATGATTTCTTTAGCTTTATCAACATTACCATCAAGTAGATTTTGAATAATACTGCAATGTTCAAAATATGCTTGATCAAAGCGGTTAGGATCTTTTAGAGATATTTGACGGAAACGATGATTGGCTAAAGATAAATTCTGATACATTGAAGTTAATAACTCGTTATCACAAAATTCAATTATTTCACCATGGAACTTTTCACATAGTTTTAAAGAAGCAGCAAAATCTTTGCTGTCATGAACTTCTTTAAATTCTGATAAAAGATGTTTTAAATTTTTTCTTTGTTCATCAGACATGTGGTTAGCTAAAATTCTAAGTCCAGCATCCTGCATCATTATTTCAACATCATATATATTAGATACATCTTTTTTACTGTAGCTTCTAACATATAAAGAGCGGTTTGAAGTTCCTACTAGTAATCCTTCAGCTTGTAACAAACGAAAAGCTTCTCGTACTGGTGAACGACTGACATGAAATTCATCACATACTTCATGGTCTATCAGTTTTGTTCCACTTTCATAGTATCCGTCATAAATTCTTTTGCGAAGTATGTTATAAATCTGTTCGCGGATAGTGGATGTAACAATCTTCTCTTCCATATGTCCAGTATTATATCATGGAATAATTGTTAAATCGTCAAAGGAATATGAACATTTGATGATATATGCATTGGTGCCCTCTGTATAGTATTTATGTTTGCTGTAATCACGATAAGAAATGTTGGAACCAACACTGTTAGTAAATGAACCAGCATTATATAAGAGAGAAGGATCATAGCCATATTGAATTAATAAATTGATCATATATGCACTTTCTACACCTGCTGTAGAAATAAAGACGATTTGTTTTGAATCAGAAAATAATGAATGTAATATTTCTTCACTTTCTTCATAGTGAGGAAAGAATGTTCCTGGTGAACCAATATAATCTTTAGAATTATCACTTTTCTTCATAGTAAACAAAATATTATCTTCTTCTTTCCAGGAGACAATCATTTCATAAAAAGGAAGATTTTCAAATCCTGCAATAAATCCTTCAGATACGATTTGTTCTGGTGAACGCAAATCTACATATTGAACATCATCCAAGAAAAGATAATCATCTATGTTCTGGGGACTAACAGGTGAATCGGAAGCTAAAGATGATTCAGGATTACTTTTTTCAGGTAGAGTAATTATTTCGGCAGATGCAGGTTTATTATCAGGTGTTACTTGTATATCTTGATTCTTTGAAGAACATGCACAAAATGTAAATAACAAACTAAGTATAATTAATTTTTTCATTTGATAATTTCCTTTCGATATATATGTTCAGAAAAGCTTGAAGATTCAATTTGATGATAAAAGTTATCTGTACAATACAATGTTCCACCATTTTCATCAGCTTCTACAAAATAACTGTAATCGATAGAAATATTAAAGTATTCTTCAAATTCTTTTACAAGCTGTTTCCTTTCTTCATCAGTAGAACAGTTGAATAAAGCAGTTGATAATGCGTCCATGACAGCTCCATCCGTTATAGAAAATACGGTAGAAGAGCGAATATAGTTATTAGGATAACCAGTTAAGGCATCTAATATATGGTGACGGATAATAGGCTTATCATTAGTTTCTAATAAGAAGTAGTTACTGTCATCGCCACTAGTTGTTAAGATACCAGAACCGTTTATACGATAATCATACAAAGTATATACACGAGCATATGGATCGCGGATACCTATGTAATAGGTCTTTTCAGTATTTAAAGGAACATAGGTAGCGATGGAGCTTGTGCCACAGTTAATCAAGAAAGGAACATCATATTGAGATAAAATATCTCTTACTCTTTCAGCTGCATAACCTTTAGCGATAGCTCCTACATCAATTTTGACACTTGTATTGCATGAGTCATAGTTATGAAAAGTAACAGTTTGTGCTGCTTCATCAAGTTCAATTACATCGTCAATCTTATCGTAAGATACAACACACCCTAATGATTCCTGTATATCTTTTCCTAAGGGATCTTCATTAACAATAGGAAATGGTGAAAATAAAGAAGACCATTTATCGTATAAAGTGCCAATTGTAATATTAAATTTACCTTTGGATAAAATCGTTAATTCTTTTCCTAATTTCAAAATAGCAAATAAATCTTTTGTAAGGGGAATAGCTTCTTTTGTTCCATAAGAAGCATTAATGTCATAAATGTTCGTTATCCCTTCCTCAAGATAAGAATGATATGCGTCCATTTGCTTAGATAATAAAAGCATAGATTCTTGAAAAGATTCAGATAATAAATTTAGATCGTCTTCATTTGAAGCTTGTAAACGAATAGTTGTATTAAAAGGGATGATTAACTCGTCTTGATATTCAAATGGTTCTAATATAAGAGAAGCGTTTTGTGTTTGTTCAATACTTTCAAAAGAAGGAGTAGGTTCAATTTCTGCAACATTAGAACAGGCTCCAACAAATAAAGTTGAAGATAATAATAAAGTTTTAATCATGTGTTTTTTCATATGCTTCTATTGTAAACGATGAATATCAAAAAATAACATAAAAATAAATATTGTATACAATATTCAATATACTTGATATAATATTGACAAATCGTGGAGGGAAAAATGAAAAAAAGAAGTTTTATTATTCCTTTATTGAGTTGCCTACTATGTGTTGGCTGTTCATCAGGTTCAAATAATGCGAGCGCTGGTGTAAGTGGCACCTATTCAGGAACTGCTAAAGGAAATGGTGGAGATGTAACGATTACACTTACATTCAAAGACGGAAAGATTGTTGAAGCGACAGGTGAAGGATTAAAAGAAACTGCTGGCTTAGGCGATACAGCAATCGAAACAATGACAGCAGCAATTGTTGAAAAGAACTCAATTGACATTGATGCTGTATCAGGAGCTACTATCACTAGTACAGCAGTAAAGAAAGCTGCTAACAGTGCACTAGTTGAAGCAGGCGTAAATCCTGAAGATTATGGTGGAAAAGCAGCATCTACTGGTGCTTGTGAAATGAATCTTGATGCCATCAATGAATGGTTAAATACTTCTGCCGATTTAGGTGAAGGAACAATGGGAAATGCGGTTGCGGTAATTCCTATTAATCACGTTAATGGTCCTAGAGAAGAAACACAATTCTATGCATTTGTTAACTTCAAATATAGAGCTAGAAACTACATTAAATATCAAATTACATATTTATCTTGTACATGTAGAAGTGCTGATGTGAACTACTGGATGACGGCTTATGTTGAATTGTCACTACCATCTTCTAAAGATATAAATGATGCAGAAGTACGTTTCTTATCATTTGATAGAGATTCTGCTGATCATTATACAGCTGGATTCTGGGGAGATTCAGATCCTACACCAGCTGGAGCAACATATGAAATGTTTAAAGAAGAATACATTCCATACTGGATTGGAAAAGATTATTCATACATTAAAACTTTAAGTGTAGTTGAAGATATTGATGCGACAGATTATGCAACAGGTGAAGGTAGAGAAGGCTATACATTAGATACATTCTCTGGTTCAAGTGTTTCATCAAACAATATTATTCGTATGCTAAATGCATTATTTGAGTATCATGCCAGCGATGCATTCTTCGCTGAGTGATAAATTTGGAGGAAAAAAGAAAAAATGAAAAAGATTGTAACAGGATTACTAGCTGCTATGTTACTAGCAGGATGTGGTTCAACAGCTAACAGTGGTACAACTACTACACAAACTAGCGAACCAGAAGCAAAAGATGATGTGGTTGAAGTTGTTGCTAAAAAAGAATTGCCAGCACCAGTTGATACTACATTAACTTACAAACCATCTGAAGACGCTGCAGAAACACAATGTACAGAAGATGCTTATGTTTCAGGATGTGCTGCTATCAACAACACAAACTTACGTGAATACTTAAACCGTGATGATGTATTATATATTGACTTACGTGACTATACTGACTATGCTAAAAAACACTTACGTAACTTTGAATGTATTCCATATTTCGCATTAATTTATACAAAAGAAGCTGATGAAAATACAGTTCAACTATATAGTGGCGATTTAACAAACCCTACAGCTACTTATGAAGAATCTGATGAATTATTAGAAGCTTTCTTCCCTAAAGATCAAACAATCTTCTTAATGTGTCAATCAGGTGGTAGAGTTGCTCAACTTATGAAGATTTTAGCTGCTAAAGGTTATGATATGTCTAGAATCTACAACATTACAGGTATGGGACAATACTCTGATGGTAATTATCTAGATCTAACAGAAGATACAGCAGAAGTTACAGTTGAAGCTACATATTCATTTGAAGGTTTAACAAGAGTTAAATAATTACCCTAAATAGTAAATAAAAAACAGAAGATGATGTCTGATATAACAAGTCAGTCAAAGTCTTCTGTTTTAATATTTGTTTTGTTATTTATTTTTTTCTAAATAATCTACAGCAACTTGTGCATATAGAGCAGCACCTGTTGGAAAAGCTTTTTCATCCAGATAGAAGTAGTCGCTATGATGAGGGTAATCACCACCAGCACCAACACTTGCAAAGCTTGATGGACAAATAACTGTATATTCTGAGAAGTCTTCAGCTCCCATCATTAAGCCTGCTTCAACAACCTGTGTATCAGGGTTATCAACAACTTTTTTGGCTGCGTTCCAGGCAATTTGTTCAATTTCTGGATCATTTACAAGTACTTCTGTCATCATGTTGTACTCATATTCATAAGTACATTTATATGTTTCACAAGTGTTTTTAACGATTCTTTCCATAATTTCTGGAAGACTATGGTGAAGTTTAACATCGAAAGAACGACATGTTCCAGTTAATGTTGCTTCGCCAGAAATAATATTGAAACGTGTTCCAGAGTTTAGTGTACCAACAGTTACAACAAGTGGTGTTAAAGGAGATGTTTCTCTACTAACAATTGTTTGTAAGTTCATTACTAAGGCAGCAGCACAAACAGTAGCATCTGTACAAGCTTCTGGTGTAGCACCATGACCTGCTCTACCGATAATTTTAATTTTAAATGTATCGGCTGCTGCAGCACTGGCACCTGATCTCATATATACAGCACCAACATCTTTTTGAGCAGCGATATGAATACCAAACATTGCATCTACTCCATCAAGTGCTCCTTGCTTGATTACTGTTTTAGCACCTGACGCTATTTCTTCGGCAGGCTGGAATAGAAGCTTTACATTACCATATAATTCATCTTTAATTTCGTTTAGAACTTTAGCAGCTCCAAGTAACATTGATGCGTGAGTATCATGACCACAGGCATGCATAAATCCATCATTTTGAGATTTGAATGGTACATCTGTTTTTTCTGTAATAGATAGAGCATCAATATCACCACGTAAACCGATTGTTTTACCAGGATGACCACCAGTAATCGTTGCAATTAAACCAGTTGGTTCAAAGCGTCTATATGGAATACCCATTTTATCTAATTCTTTAGCAATAACATCAGTTGTACGGAATTCTTCCATACTTGCTTCAGGATGAGCATGTAAATCATGACGTATATCACAAATATAATCAGCGTATTTATCCGCTAGTAATCTAACATTTTCCATATTTTATTATCTCCTTTTTATAACCAAGATTTCATTACACCAGCAATTAAGACGGAAACGATTGTTACACATACAAATCCTGCAACTAATACTTTTGGTGTAACGATACTGGAAATAACTTTCTTTTCTTCAGGATCTTCAATTTGAGATTCAATTGCCTCATTTGCAATCATTACATTAAGTGGGAAACCTAAATAAGCATTTACAACAATACCAAATGCAGACGCAAAACTTTCATCCTTGTGGAATATTTTTGAACTGATAAATGCAGCGATAGCTAAGCCAATAGTTCCAATAACAAGTAAGCTTAATACAGTGAGTAGTACTGGTTTAATTAGTTCTGGAGTTGTTGATGAGAAGCCACAGAATAATGTGCCAAATAATACAAACATTAGAAATCCAGAGCTGTTTGCTTTTGTTAAGGCATCTTCTGGTAAGAAACCTACAGTACAACCAACAAATCCTAAGATTAAGCAAACAACATACATACTTAGAGCACCATTTGTAGCTGTCTGAATAAGGCTTGCAAGAATACAACAGATTAGTAATTTAGCTAAAATAACATAAGTAGTGTCTGTATTTTTTTTCTTTTCAAGAGCTTCTTCTTCTTTTATTTCAGCATTTAGTTTTCCAAATAGATATTGCTGGTGAAGTTCTCTTACTTGTTTTCTTAATGCAAAAGCTTCAACAGGCATACCAACTAGTCCTTGTAGTGTCATACATACAAGTGCTACTAACGCAGCTTCATTGTTACCAAGAGCTGTAGCTGTTTCACGCATTACAGCAGCAGCTACTGCACCACCAGCAAGTACTGGTGCAGCTGCGATTGCATTTGCTTTTCCGAATAGTAAACTACCAAATATAACAACAAATCCACATAGAAATACAAGACCAATTAAGGAGATGACAACTGTTTTCCATTGTTGAATCATCTGTTCTTTTGAAATTAAAGTTCCTAAATGTGTAATTAATAAACCTACTGATAATACATATATCTTCCCACCTAGGCCTGCATAATCTGCTAACTGTGCTGGTAAAATAGTCCAGAAACCAGCCACAAGTAATATCATAATGACCAAACCTGATGGTATTTTTCCTTTCGCTAATTTTGAAACATAATCACCAACTGCCATAATAGCTACAACAATAAATAAAGAGGCAAATTGGTTTGAAGCTAAAAATGAATTAAACGCTTCCATGTATCTATCCTCCTATACAAGTGATTTTAATTATAATTCCAAAAATGAAAAGAAATCAACATTTAATTGTAAAAATTACATATTATATGAAAATGATTTCAACTTATGAAAGTGAAAAGGAATATGACATTGTGAAAAAGAAAAGTAGGACCGAAATCCTACTTAACTGAAATATACATATTCATCATCAGGTGCTGTGTATTCACACATTCTTGATGCATAAAGTACTAAAGTTTTACCGCCGCCTTCAATTGGTACAGTTTTTAACTTTCCTTCTACTTCATACCATTTATTTAGTTTTAATTCTGCTGCTTTTACTCCAGTAACAGTAATACCACAAAGGGAAGTATCTGCTGTGCAGCATACCATAGCTCTTCTACCTAAGATAATTGAGTTATGATAGTTAGGTAAACTTTCTGCATAAGCTCCTCTAAGAATTACTGTTTTACCTTCATAGTCATCTGGGTTATCTGCAGCATCCATATACCATAAACCATAGTCATCATCAGTGATATCAATGACATCAGCTTTTTTATCAAATGGTAATACGCCAGCAGCTAGTTGTACTGGTTCACCAAATTTCCCTTCATAGTAGATTTGGCAACGTTTGTTAATAGCTTTGATATTACCACGTAGCAATGAAGCGGAAGTATCTTCTGTACAACGATTGCAAATAACAACATCACTGTACTTTAACTGTTCAAATAACATACCACGCATATTACCGATATATGAAGCAAATGTAGAAGCGTCAATTGTTGTTAGTACTTCAACAAGAGGCCAGAAATCAGGCATATGGGCAATGATATTTTCACTTACGGGAATGGAACCGTTATATTCAATAAATACCTGGCTTGGATGATAGATTGTATCAAATTCTCTCATTTTTTCAGGTGTTAAATCTTCAACATTTTCAATATATTCAACAAATGTTGAATGAGCATCTAAGAAATCTTGAGGATATTCTTCTTCACCTTCTTCTAAACAGAGAATAAGTGTTCTATCAACACCCTGCATAAATTGAGTATCTTGCAAAGTATCTTTAATTAAAGTTGTTTTTCCACTGTCTAGAAAACCTGTAAATAAATATACCGGTGTAGCCATTATTTCACTCCAAATATATCTTTAATTTGTTCGATATCTACTTTGACACCAATAACTGTAATTAAACCAGTATAAGCAGCACTTCCTTCACGAATGTCTGCATCACCAGGTACATAGTCAAAGAAAATCCAACCGCCTTCTTTATTAGGAACAATACCTTTAGCACGGATAATATTTTCACCAAGAGAATCTAACGCTTTTGTTAATTCTTCTTTTGTATATTTGTTGATTGTTTCTATACCGATAGAATCAAATACTTCATCAGCGTCATGTTCACCATCGTGGTGATGATGGTGATGATGTTCATGATCATGTCCACCAACATGGATGTGATTGCCTTCGCTTTCTTCATGTTCATGCTCATGATGTTCGTGGTGACAGTAGCATTCTTCATCATCGTGGTCATGATGCTCGTGATGACAACAACATTCTTCATCATCGTGGTCGTGATGCTCATGGTGATGGCAGCATTCTTCATCGTCGTGGTCATGATGGTGTTCATCTTCTAAGCCTTCTGGGAAACCATTAGTAGAACCAATCATAGCATCAAATATAGCTTTTCCAGATAATTCATCCCATGGTGTTGTGATGATTCTGGCTTTTGGATTTAATTCTTTAATAATTGCTACATCTTCGCTTAGTTTTGTTTCATTTACATTTTGTGTTCTAGATAAAATAACACAAGTAGCAGTAGCGATTTGATCATCAAAGAATTCTTTGAAGTTGCGATGATATACTTTACATCTAGCAGCGTCTACTACTGTACTGTAGCTATCTAATTCCATGCCAGGAACTGTTTGAATAGCTTTTAAAATATCAGATAGTTTACCTACACCAGATGGTTCAATAATGATGTGATCAGGATGATATTCATCTACTACTTTTTGCAATGCTGCTTCAAAATCACCTTTTAAAGAACAGCAGATACATCCACTATTGATTTCATTGATTTGAATTCCTGCTTCTTTTAGAAATCCACCATCAATACCAATTTCACCAAATTCATTTTCTACTAAAACTACTTTTTCACCAGCAAAAACATCTTTAATCAGTTTTTGAATTAATGTTGTTTTACCAGCACCTAAAAAACCAGATATTACATTAACTTTTGTCATAAAGTACCTTCTTTCTTGTTGCGAGACTATTATACAACGTTAGTCAACCTTGAATGACTACACAAAGTATATAATACGTCTAAATTAAAGCTTAACTTTCAACTTGAACGCAATATTCCAAGTAAATGCAACACAATATAAATAAACATTCAAAATATAAGCTTGTATTTCAG
>CAJJTI010000071.1 GCA_905194705.1 uncultured Solobacterium sp.
GATATATAATTATTGGACTTTTTATCAAAACATTTTGTTACTTTGTTATTGTTTTCACAATATTATCTTTTATTTTCATGATTTTTTCAAAACATAAAAAACCAACTCATAATAGGAATGTTTGGGCGAAAGTTATACTGGTTGTTTATGATAAAACGGTTGGTTTATTCTAAATCAAAACACACAGCAATTACTATATTGCTAATATATGAATATATAGTCAATAAATTTGCAATATTTTTGCAATATGTTATTTTATAAATTGTATTTGTCATGTTTTAATGATATTCTATGGCTAGAAAAGAGGATGACCTATGTTGTTACAATTTAACGTCACGAATTTTTTATCATTTAAAAAAGAAGCAGTATTAAGTGCTTATGCTAATACTGATAAAACGTATGCTAACAGGCTAATTAATATTGGTAAAAATGCCATTTTGCCAACAATTGCAATTTATGGAGCAAATGCTGCAGGTAAGAGTAACCTTATTAAAGCACTAACAGCAGCTATTCTTTTTGTAAGACAGTCAAATTTTTATCAAATAAATACAACAAATCCAATTGTTCCTTTTTTATTCGATGAAAATAGTAGAAATGAAAAAACAAGATTTGACTTCTCTTTTATATATGACGGAATACAGTATGATTACGGTTTTTCAGCAACAAATCAAACTGTATTTGATGAATATCTGTATGAATATAAATCAAAAAAACCATCAATGATTTTCGAAAGAACAAATACTAACGAGTATAAATATACCGCAGCAAATAAAAAAGAATTGTCTCAGTATGAAGAAAAAACATCCGCAAATAAATTGTTTCTAGCAACCGCTACCGCTTGGAACTGTGAACTAACTAGAAATGCATTTATGTGGTTTGCCGAAAATATTGATACCTACGATTCTCGTTCGCTTGATAACTCATTTATATCTGAATTTGAAAATGATAATTCTGATGATATGAAAAAGTTTATGATGGATTTTATTCATCACGCAGATATTAATATTTCTGATTATAGTTTTGAAATTAAAGAAGCGGATAAAGAATCTTTACCCCCATTCATAGACGTTAATAACGTTGTAAACAGTTCAGTTAAGCAATGGAAGTTAGATGTTGTTCATGATGTGAATATTGATGGGAAAACTGTCTCGTTTGCTATGCCTTTCAATGCTGAATCAACCGGTACTATTAAGGTGTTTTCTTATGGGCCACTCATTAGAAAAGCATTAAAAACAGGAAAAACAATGATTGTTGATGAAATTGATTCTTGTCTTCATCCTATGCTTGTCAGATATCTGATTGATTTATTTAATGATCCAGAAATAAATAAAAATGGTGCACAATTAATTTTCAACACACATGACGTATCTTTGCTCGATCAGGATATTTTTAGGAGAGATCAAATATATTTTGTTGAGAAAGATAATAAAACGGCCATGTCAGACTTATATTCTCTTGCGGAATTCTCACCAAGAAAATCAGAAGATATTAGAAAAGGATACTTGCAGGGAAGATATGGAGCAATTCCAGCTATTCTTCCAGGAGGATTTGAACGGTAAGGCGAATCGAGAAAATAAATCGAAATAAACATACAAGAAAAACAAGAAATATTCTGCTTATTGCAGCAGAAGGAAATAACAAAACAGAGTCGATTTATTTTTCATCTTTCAATCAAATTCAAACTTCATATCGCATACAAATAGCTAAAGGAAACAAAACAGATCCAAAAGGTATTGTTGAAGATATGATTAAAACCATAAAAAATGAGCAAATAGATTTAAAACATGGTGATATTGCCATTTGCGTTTTCGATGCAGATTTTGGCAAATATAAATCAGCGCAGATAGATGATGCTAAACTTCTCGCTTCAAAACATGGCATTGAGATTATTATTTCAAATCCATGCTTTGAGGTTTGGTTCATCGAACATTTTGGGTATACAACCAAGAATTTTAATTCTAATGCAGAAGTTATAGATGAACTTAAAGAAAAAATACCAAACTATACAAAATCAATAAATTTGCATCCACTAATAATAGATAAAACCGATATTGCAATAAAAAATTGTAAAAAGCTTGAAAATTTCCACGATTCTATCGGAAATATTGGGATGTGTCGTAATCCAAGTAGTGAAGTTTATAAAATAGTCGAAACAATTAATAATAAACAGAAGGCATTTTAAAAAGCATAAGTATTGAACACACCCTTATTTAGAAATAATCTATTCAAATTAATCAAAATAAACTGTCAATCGCTAAGACTGGCAGTTTTTTTGTTATTTTATGATTTGTAATATCTCTAATAAATCATCTGTGATGTAATCAGGCTGCTCATTTAAAAGTGCATTTTTCTTATTCATATTAGAAATATATGCAACTGTTATACTTTTTGCGGCTTTACCTGCTTGTATATCTGTTGCACTATCACCAACATATACACTTTTTCCCAGATTTAATTTATTACATGCAAGTAATATTCCTTCAGGAGATGGTTTATTTTGTGTAACATCATCAGCCCCTACAATAACGTCAAACTTAGGTACTAAAGAAAATAAATTCAATATATGTACCATTGAATCATGTTTTCTTGTAGAAACAAAACCAACTTTATAGCTTTTTTCTTTTAATGTATCAACGAGCTCTACAGCATGTTTCATAATGGATACTGTTTCATTTAGATGAGCTTTTTGATAGTCTCTAAACTCATTTTCTAATTGTATTGTATCTTCATTTGGAAAATACTTTTTCATTGATGTTGATAAAGATGGGCCTAACACTTCTACCTGAAGTTCTTTTGTAAATTCTTCTTCTGTTCTATATCTTCTAAATATTTCTCTGAAAGATTCTACAATAGCTCTTTCTGTATCCATTAATGTTCCATCAAAATCAAATAACATTGCGTAGCTTGTATCAATCATTCTGTTTATTCTCCTCATTTTCTTTTAACAAATATGAATATAAATCATCTTTAAACATTTGTGATGCATCATATCCACTTTGTTTTAACTGGTAATTAGTAACAGCACTTTCAATTAAAGCACTGACACTACGACCTGGGGAAACAGGCATAATAATTGTTGGAATCATCACTCCAAGAATTTTAGTGAAGTGTGGCATAGAGTCGCCCACTCTTTCATATTCTGCATTTGGATTATAATGTTTCAAGTTGATTACAAGTTCAATTCTATTTCGATTTTTCACACAACTTGCTCCATACATTCTCTGAGCATCGATAATACCAATACCTCTTAGCTCCATTCTTCCTTTTAATAGCTGTGGGGCATGTCCATGAATATGATTATGAATTCTTTGTACATCTACTCTATCGTCCGCAACTAATACTTGGCCATTTCTAATTAATTCAAGAGCTGTTTCACTTTTACCAATACCACTTTCTCCTGTTAGTAATACGCCCATTCCATATACAACAAGTAATACCCCGGAAATAGTATCTTCAGGAGCCAGTTCTTCATCAAGATAAGATACTAAGTCAACCTGGAATCTTGATGTTTCGTGGGGAGTTCTAAATATAGGAAAATTAGATTGTTCAGCCACTTCCTTCAAAATAGGTGGAACATCATTATCTCTAGTAATAATAATCATTGGTGTTAAGCCATCTGTAATCTTTGGATATCTTTCACGCTGTTCTTGTTCTGTCATATGTGAAATATATTCAATTTCTTTATTCCCGATAATTACAATTCTTCTAGGTTCTGTGAGTTTAAAATAGCCTGATAATTCAAAACCAGGTCTATTCATATCGGCTACAACTACCCAGCGTTCTAATGAAGTTTTATCACCTGTTATTTGTTCCAAACTAAAATAATTTGCTATATCTCTTACTAATACTTTTTTTGTATATTGTGCTGTCATAGGTTCATTCTCCTCTTTTTTATTTTAGCATGGAATACACTTGATATTAGTATGGCACTCTAAATGAGTGCCATAAATTTACTTATATTTTTCTTCGTTTTCTTTTGTATATTCAATCGCTTTCTTCAAATATTGACCTGTCCAGGATTTTTCTTCTTTAGCCACTTTTTCTGGTGTACCTGTTACGATAACTGTTCCACCATTATCGCCACCTTCTGGCCCTAAATCAATAATCCAGTCTGCACATTTAATCACATCAAGATTATGTTCAATAACTAATACTGTATTACCTGTATCAACAATTCTTTGTAATACTGCGATTAGTCGTTTTACATCATCAGTATGTAGTCCTGTTGTAGGTTCATCTAAGATATATACCGTTTTACCTGTAGGTTTCTTTTGTAATTCACTTGCGAGTTTTACACGTTGAGCTTCACCACCCGATAAAGTAGTAGAAGATTGTCCAAGTTTTAAATATCCTAAACCGACATCATTTAATGTCTGTAATTTATTTTTAATCTTTGGATTATTTGCAAAAAAAGATAAAGCTTCTTCTACTGGCATTTCTAGTACTTCATAGATATTTTTACCTTTGAATGTACATTGTAATGTTGCATCATTATAACGCTGCCCATGACACACTTCACAAGGTACATATACATCAGGTAAGAAGTTCATCGATATAACTTTTACTCCATCACCTTGACACGCTTCACATCTTCCACCTTTTACATTAAAAGAGAATCTACCTTTATCATATCCTCTCATTTTCGCTTCAGGAGTAGCAGCAAATACATCTCTAATATCATCAAATACACCAGTATACGTAGCAGGATTAGAACGAGGAGTTCTGCCAATTGGTTCTTGGTCTATTTGTACTAATTTATCAATATTTTCTGTACCTTTAATCTTATCGAACTTACCTGGTTTAACACGTTTCATCTTGCCGATACTTTGTTGAACAGCTTTCGTAAATATCTCATTAACTAATGTACTTTTGCCACTGCCTGATACTCCTGTTACAACAACAAATTTACCAAGCGGAAACTTAACATTAATATGCTTCAAGTTGTTTTCACTGGCCCCTTGAATTTCGACGTGTTTTCCATTTCCTTTACGGCGTGATTTTGGTACATCAATACGCTTTTTACCTGATAAGTAAAGTCCTGTAATACTATTTTCATTTTTCATCACTTCTAGAGGTGTACCACTAGCCATGACATTACCACCGTGTATGCCTGCACCTGGTCCAATATCCACAATCCAATCTGCACTCATCATCGTTTCTTCATCATGTTCTACAACGATTAAAGAGTTGCCTAAATCACGCATATTTTTTAGTGTTTGAATAAGTCTTGCATTATCTCTTTGATGTAAACCAATACTAGGTTCATCCAAAACATAAAGTACACCTGATAATCGTGAACCAATCTGTGTTGCTAGACGAATTCTTTGGGCTTCACCACCTGATAAAGTTCCTGCAAGTCTATCTAGTGTTAAATAATCTAGACCAACATCCTTTAAAAACTGTAATCTATTTCTAATTTCTTTTATGACGAGCTCTGCAATTTTAGCTTGTGTTTCTGTTAATGTCAGTTTGTCTAACCAGTCTAATGCCTGCACAACTGACATAGCTGTAAATTCCATAATATTTTTATCACCAACAATTACTGATAGAGCTTCTTTATTTAATCGTTTACCACTACAAGTAGGACAGGTTGATTCCATCATAAAAGAATGATACCAGTCTTTACTCCAGGAACTTGTCGTTTCAACATATCGTCTTTCAATTAGTTTCTTTACACCTTCGATAAAATCATTACGGTCATAGCGATTGCCACTGCTTGAATAAATAACATATTTAATTGGTCTATCGCTGCCGTTTAAAATGATATCCATCTGTTTTTTCGTAAATGTCTTTATTGGTTTATCTAATGGTATTTTGTATGTTTTACATAACATCGCAAAAGTTTGCCACTCAATATTTTCTGTTCCAACAATATTCTTATAATATTTAATACCACCTTCATTTATTGATAAATCAGGATCTGGTATTAAAATATCAACATCTACTTCTTCCGTAATTCCTAAGCCATGACACGTAGGACATGCGCCAAGAGGCGCATTGAAAGAGAATAAGCGTGGTTCTAAAGTTGGTACTGAAAAACCACATATTGAACAAGCATAATTACTGGAGAATAAATTTTCTTTATCTCCTGTAGAAACAATAACTTTACCATCCGCTAAACTTAGAGCTGTTTCCATAGAGTCATGAATTCTACTTCTTGAATCACTTCTTTTTACAATTCTATCTACTACAACATCAATATCATGACGGTTGTTTTTTTCTAAAGTAATATCATCTTCTAAGAGTTTTATTTCTCCATCAACTCTTACTCTTACATAACCATCTTTTTGTAACTTTTCAAAAGTATCCTTAAATGTACCTTTTTTGTTACGGACAATAGGTGCTAAGATAGTCATTTTTGTGCCATCTTCATATTGGCTCACTGTATTAACCATTTCCGTAATTGTAAGTCCAGTAATAGGAATATGATGATCTGGACAATAAGGAACACCAACACGTGCATATAATAAACGTAAATAGTCATATATTTCCGTAACTGTACCAACTGTTGAACGTGGGTTATTTGATGTCGTTTTCTGGTCAATAGAAATAGCTGGTGATAAGCCTTCAATTAACTCAACATTTGGTTTATCTACACCACCTAAAAATTGTCTAGCATAAGCACTTAAAGATTCTACATATCTTCTTTGTCCTTCAGCATAAATCGTATCAAAAGCTAAAGATGTCTTACCACTTCCTGATAAACCTGTCATGACAACAAGCTTATTTCTAGGAATATCTAAAGATATGTTTTTTAGATTATTTTCTTTCGCACCACGAATGATAATCTTATCTAATTCCATTACTTTTTCTCCTTTGCTTTCGCACTTAAATCTAATAACATTTGCCAAGCTTCTCTTGGAGATAAATCATCTACATCTACTTCGGATAACTTTTCCATAATATCTTTTGAAATTGGATCTTCTTTTTCCATTTCAATTAATTGATAACTTTGTTGTACTACTCTCTTTTTACTTTCTAATTCTTTTTGTAAATTAGCTGCACGATCTAATACTGCTTCTGGTAATCCTGCAAGACGCGCCACGTTAATACCATAAGAACGATCTGCACTTCCAGCTTTAATCTTATATAAGAAAGTAACTTTGTTGTTATCTTCTTTAACCATGACATGTTCATTGCGTACTACACCAATTGATTCAACAAGTGTTGTCAGTTCATGATAGTGTGTACTGAATAATGTTTTTGCATGAACACATGTTGCAATATATTCAATCATTGCTTGAGCTAAAGCCATACCATCATATGTAGATGTACCTCTACCAATTTCATCAAACAGGATTAATGAACGACTTGTCGCTGATTGTAGAGCACGATTAGCTTCATTCATTTCTACCATGAATGTGGACTGTCCAGATAAAATATCATCACTTGCCCCAATACGTGTAAAGATTTTATCAAATAACGGCATATGACATTCTTTAGCCGGCACAAAACATCCCATCTGTGCCATGATAACAATTAAAGCTGTCTGTCTCATATATGTAGATTTACCACCCATATTAGGACCTGTTATTAGCAAAATAGATTCATCTTTATTCATATGAATATCATTTGCCACATAATGAGGATCTTTCATCATGACATCTAATATCGGATGTTTTCCAGCTTTAATATAAAATTCATCATCTGTAAATGTTGGTTTAACATAACCATATTTACTTGACACTTCCGCTAATGCTCCATAACAATCTAATTCTGATAACACTAACGCTAACTTCTGTAATTTAGGTAGTCTCTTTTTAATTTCATCTAATATATTCTGGAATAATTGTTTTTCAATACGTATCGCATTTTCTTCAGCGTGTAATATCGCATCTTCTTTTTCTTTTAATTCTTGTGATATGAAACGTTCATTATTAACAAGAGTCTGTTTACGAACATATCCCCATTCATCCTGTACTAAGGCTGCTGCAGCTTTTGATATTTCAATATAATATCCAAACACACGATTGTAGCCAATCTTCAGTGTTTTAATACCCGTTCTTTCTCTTTCTTTATTTTCCAGCGAGGCAATAAATGCACGACCATTTTTCTGAATAGATCTAGCTTCATCCAGTTCTTTGTTATAACCGTCCTTGAAAACACCTCCGTCAGATAATGTTGATGGTGGATTATCCACAATAGCTCCATTCAATAAATCTCTCAAATCATTTAAAGTATCGACTTTTGTATATTCTTTAAATTCATCTGATTCTACAGCTTGTATGATTTCCGGCACTTCTACTAAAGTTTTTGATAATCTTAAAGCGTCAATAGGACTTGCACTATTTAATGCGCATCTTGCAATTAGTCTTTGTAAATCATAAATACCTGATAAATGCTCGCGCATCTTATCTCTTACCATAAAGTTTTGAATTAAAAAGTCTACTTTACGATATCTGTCTTCTATTTCATTTTGTTTTACTAACGGTTTTTCAATCCACTTCTTTAATAGTCTTGAACCCATTGCACTCTTACATACATCTAAGAATGACCATAAAGTATCACCTTTGCTTTGTTCATGTAGCGGTGTAATTAACTCCAGATTTAATTGTGTATTATAGTCCATGTATAGAACTTCATCTTCTTTTTCAATTGTCGCAACCGCCAAATGGTTCAAAATATGTTTTTGTGTTTCTTCAAGATAATTTAACATGCGGCCATATACAGTTCTATATTGGTCTTTGGTTAAACTCTCTGCTAATTCTTTGTATTCTTCTTTTATTTCATCAACTGAACAATAGGAAATAACAATATTCGCTTCTCTTAACAAGCGGATAGTTTTTTCATCAAAGTGATCATTTAATACTACTTCACGTACATTATTTCTTAATAATGTCTGTAATAAAGTTGTAAAGTTATGACTAATTTCCTGGATAAAGTTTTCTCCTGTACTTACTTCCACAAGAGCTAAAGCATATCCATAACCAAAATCCTCAATAGCACATAAATATACACTGTCTTTTTCATCTTCAATTTCATCAATGACAGTACCTGGTGTAATTACGCGGATAACATCTCTTTCTACAATACCCTTAGCTTCTTTAGGGTCTTGCATCTGCTCAACTATTGCAACTTTATACCCTCTATTTACAAGTCTTTCAATATAGCTTTTAACCGCATGATGAGGCACACCACACATTGGTACTTTATCACTTACGCCTGCATTTTTCCCTGTTAAGACTAAATCTAATTCTCTAGATGCAATCTTAGCATCATCAAAAAACATTTCGTAAAAATCGCCCACGCGGAAAAACAGTATGCTGTCTTTATTTTGATCCTTAATATTAAGGTATTGCTTCATCATAGGGGATAATTCCGCCATTTTTCTACTTCACCGCCCTCTAACAGTCCTGTTTTTAAATTTAAT
>CAJJTI010000072.1 GCA_905194705.1 uncultured Solobacterium sp.
TGTTAATAGTTTTGTGTATTTATATTTTTCATCATAAATAAATGAAGGACATACAACAATATCAGCTTCATTTTTATCTAGTTTTCTTTCAGCACCTATAAAGGACTCATATACCAGTGTTATATTCAACTCCGATAAATCAATATAATTCATCACTTTTGCAATAATCTGATGTTCGAGTCTACCTGTATAATATACTTTCAAGTGATTGATATTATCTTTTAAATCATTTATATCCTGCATAAAAAGATTATAGTCATCTATAATCATATCTATTTTTTCTATAATTTTCTTTCCCACCTCTGTTAATTCAATACCTTTATTACTTCTTTTGATTAGCTCTATTCCAAGTTCATCTTCTAAAGCTTTTAAGTTTTGACTGACAGAAGGTTGTGTCATAAAAAGATTTTTCGCTGTCGCAGAGATATTTTTTGTTTTCGCCACATCCGAAAAGATAACTAATTGGTTTATTCTCATATCTTCACCCCATATTTATCATTCTTATTTTAATATCTTTTACCCTTTTTTCTCCAACTATTTCGTTCCAAAACACCACTCAAAAGCAATACTAATGAAATCGTTTTCTGAAATCATTTATTTTCTATCATTACATTTTACATTTTTTCATAAATATCTATAATCATATTATTAGGAGGAAATTTATGTATAAAACAGAAAATTTTACAGCAGCAGATTTTAAACCTGCACGTTTTGAATCAGATGGAGAAATCGTCTTACATGGTCAAACTATCCCCTATCACACAGTAAGCGAAGATAATGTCTTCTATACAAATGATGGTAAACCTATCGCTTCTATTTTTTCTTATTCTTATTTCCGCAAAGATGTTGAAGACACAAGCACTAGACCCGTAATCTTTGGATTTAATGGAGGACCCGGAAGTTCTTGCATGTATGTTCATGCCGGCTTTTTAGGAACACGTCGTCTTTCATATGGTGAACCAGACCGTCCTACAGCTTTAGGTCCATATACAGTTATTGATAATCCTGACTGTTTATTGGATATCGCTGATATTGTTTTAGTAGATCCTGTAGGAACAGGTTATGGGGTTCTTTTGGATGACGATAAAAAAGATCAATTCTTCGGTATTGAAGAAGACGCTGAAGCTTTATTAACATTTATTGAGCTTTGGTTACATCGATATAACCGTTGGCTGTCTCCTAAATATTTAGTTGGTGAAAGTTATGGCTGCACACGTTCTGCAATCGCTGCAGGCATCGCTGCTACAAGTGGTAAAGAAAAGAGTTATGGTGTTTCCTTTGATGGACTTGTTTTAATTGGTAATACCGTTACTGTTGGTAAATACTTTGGTGAAAACATTCCTGTAGAACCTAGTGTATTAGGTTTTCCAACATATGCTGGCGTAAACTGGTATCATAATCATCCATCAGATCAAACTGTTGAAGAATTTGTCAAAGAAGCTAAAGCATTCGCTGATACAGAATATTTACTAGCTCTATATAAAGGCGAATCTTTATCTAAAGAAGAAAAAGAACATATCGAAGATAGAGTCATGTATTACACTGGTGTATCTCGTGAATATCTAGAAAAACGTGATTTAAAGATTGAAGATGATACATTTAGAGCTGAAGTCATCAAATCTAAAGGTTTAGCTGTTTCTAGATATGATGGCCGTGTCACTAGACCTTTGTATAAATCTCAACTAGTTGAAGAATCCAGTACCGGTTTAAGAGATGATGCAACTGCCGATAGATGGGATACATATTTCTATGCTGCATTAAATGGTGATTTACTACCTCGTCTAAATGTTAAACTTGATCGATCTTACGCTCCAATCTGTTCATACTATAAGACATGGAATAAATCTGAAACAATGGGCACAACAGCTGAACAACTTCGCAATGCTATGTCATGTACTCCAGGCATGAGAACATTCTTCGCTAATGGTTACTATGATGTATGTACTGAATTTGGTTATGTATGGCATACACTAGACCATGCAGGACTACCAAAAGATAGAGTATATGTCAAAGGTTATCCATCTGGTCATATGATTTATCTAGGTGAAGATAACGTTCATGCACTATGCAGTGACATCCGTATATTCCTCTTAGGTAAAGATCCTTCAAAATCATAAAAAATAGTTTAAAAGAAGCTGCGTAGAAATTTTGCAGCTTTTTTTAATATAGTGACCTTTGGCAACGGTCATTTATCTTTTTCATCTTTTTCTTATCTATTTTTATCATTTTCCTATCTTCCGTAAAGATGCCATTACATTCATCCTGTACATCAGATACTTGAGTATATATACAACCAGAAAGCCCTCTAGGAATATTAGGAATAATTTGTTTTTCATAGAGTTTTTGTATCGCTTCTGCTAAACTTAAGCGATCTTTAAACTTTCGGTAACCATATACTTTTTCTGCTTTGCTATGTTCTTTTTCAAGATAAGAATAACCCCCAAATTCACTTAATAAGAGAATTCTATCATCCAGTTTAGGCACTCTAAATTTAAAGAAGTAATTATGTATACTGTTAAAATCACCTGCATTCTGATCATACCAGCCACTTGCACTGTCAATTAATCGTGTCGAGTCATAGTCACGAATATACTTGGTTACTTTTTCACTGTCAAATTGTCCCCACCCTTCATTAAAAGGTACCCATGCAATAATAGATGGAAAATTATATAAGTTATTAAGCATATCCGATAACTCCATATAATACATTTCTCTACTCTCTTTTGAAGCTCTACCAAATAACTTGTATTGATGGTCATCTACATTTTTAAAACCAAGATTAGGTTTTAATGCAACAAAGTTAAAATCATATGGTCCACCACCATTAGGCATATCTTGCATAACTAATAAACCTAGCTTGTCACATAGATAATAGAATCTTCTACTTTCTACTTTTACATGCATTCTAAGCATGTTAAAACCCATTTCTTTTATCTTTGTTAATTCATTTAACATTGTTAATTCTGAAGGACAAGTTAATAAGCCGTCCACATAGTATCCTTGATCTAATAGTCCACTTAAAAATACTGGTTTATCGTTTAGATAAAAGCGCATTATATCTCTATCATCTCTTCTTTTAGATATCTTACGAATACCAAAGTAACTTTTAATTGTTTCTTCACTTGTCGCAATATATAAATCATATAAGAAAGGATCTTCTAAAGACCATGGATGTATGTCATCCAATGTAATCGTATATGTCTTTTCACTTGTGATACCACGATGTACAAGTTTCTTATCTGCAAATACAGTAATAACAGCTTGATCAAATTTACCTGCAAAGTTAAGATATACAGACCGATTATCATAGTCTGTTGTAATTTTAAGATCTTCTATACTTTCATCCTTTAATTCTTCCATCCAGACACTTTGCCATATGCCAGAACTTGGTGTATACCACATTCCCTCATGTTCTATCTTTTGCTTACCATATGCATAAATACCTGTATCAGAATAATCTTTTACTTTAACAATTAGTTCATTTTGTTCTTCAATACTATCTGTAACATCTAAACTAAATGGTGCATATCCACCAAAATGTTCACCAACAAAATTGCCATTTAAATAAACTGTGGCTTCTTGATCTACAGCTTCAAAATTTAAAATGACTTTATGATTCGAATATGGATAACTAAATCTCTTTCGATAATATAGTGTTTCATCTATACCAAGTGTTGCATCTTTTGCATATGATAACTTTGAACCAATCGCAAAAGGCACAATAATCATCTGCCAGTTTTGATGATTCACGGTTTCATTATCCTTTACAATTTGATATTCCCACTCGCCATTTAAAGATAAATAACTATCTCTTTGCAAGTACATACGTGGGTATTCAGATAAAGGATTTTTCAAATCTAAATTTTCTGAACATGCACTCGTTAATGTTTTCATGGTTTATGTTTCCTCAATACAAATAGATGAAACGCTGTAGTTAGAATTAGTAATCCATATAGATAAAACATCATTTTTAATAATTCCATCTCTGTAGATGTTGTAAGACTGATTGTACGTACATAAAGTAAAGTAATACATAAAGATATTGCTATACCAACAAATTCTATTCTTTTAAGTGAAAATCCATATTTACCCAAGAAATTCAAACAATATAAACTCATTGAAATAACAATAAGGGTTAAGAAAAAAGAAATAGAAAATAGCTTAAAGCTCTGAAATTGATAAATAACCAAAACAAATATAGATAGTACGATACCAATTGCAATAGATAACAATAATTCTGATAATAATTTCCAAGTTTTCTCTCTCATATTTCTATTATATTCCACAAATCATTGCAATTGTTGTTTCTTGCAGTAATTACGCAACAAAATAAGAAGCGTAATTACTGTTTGCCAAGCATTTTTTATTCATTTGCATGCTATACTTATTTTATGAAAATTCTAATTGCGCCTGATATCTCACAAATAAATAATAGTTTTTTATTAGCAAATAGACTCATCCATCTCATTCAAAATAGTGGTCATGAATGTGTCATTTCTGCTCCCAAAAACTTCGAATTTTCTTGTGTTCGTTATAATGCTCCATATCCTAGATGTCACTTTTTCTATGAAACTGGAAAAAGCTATGAAGAATGGTTATTTAATACAGGCCGTTTAGATAAACGATATTTACGTAAAGATATCTCAGCTCTATCAGAATGTATCTCAAAAGAAAATCCTGATTTAATACTCGATTTAAATAGAACAGCTGCTCTAATTGTTGCTAGAATGCATCATATTCCTTTTTATTCATTTGTTAATACTGCTAATTATCGCGATAAACAGTTCCACAAAGATGTTCTAGCTCCTTTGAATTCATTTCTAACAGAGAATAATCTTGAACAAGTATTACATGTTTATGATTTATACCAATTTGCAAATAAAAGAATCGGTTTTTCTCAAAGTTCTGTTCAGTTATTTTTAGAAACAGCTAATGTTGAAAGATATCTTGTGCCATTACCAGAAGAAACTTCATTAAAAGCACCAAATGTTTCTATCTATTTTTTGCATACAGAATTTCCATATAAAAATTTAAAAAAGATTATTACTGATTCATTTTTACATGCTCCTTATGCAGTACAAGCATGTATTATAGATGCTCCAAAAGAACAGCACGAAAATCTTACTTTCTTGTCACGTCCTGATTTAAGTGCTATTTCTAGAACCAATGTAGTTATTCATGATGGTGATAGTTACCTGTATCATGTATGTCTTACATTAGGTATACCACAAGTGATTATCAACACTGGGGAACCTGAACAAATTTATGAATGTGCCGTAACAAAAAGATGCGGCTTTGGCTTAACCATCAATGAAGATGAGCTTTCTGTCGCATCCTTATATGAAGCATATCGTAGAGTAACAGCAAACAGTTACTATAAAGATAGAGCTGAACTATATCGAAAAGATATCAATCAATTAAAACCTCTAGATATTTTCTAATTGAATGATTCTCGTTTAATTTCTTTTCCAAGTACTACGTATAATAAATCCTGTCTATTTTCAACACAAGTTTGAAGAGTGATAAAGTGGTCCTCACTAGTAATAGTAATTCCTGTATCTAAAGAATTATCATATTCATTTTTTACTTTATTCATATACGCTTCTAACTGTTCTTTTGTATAGTTTGTTGCAAATGGTGATTCTTCACGAGAGCCATTATAATCATTTTTATCATAGAAAAACGCATCAGTCACAACATATGTTCTTTGTTCATGATTCATTGTTAAAGTGAAAGTATCATATGTATCATAAGTGCTTGCATCTTCAAATGTATGTAAAGGACCAAACTTCAAATTATGATCACGATATACAAAATGACCATAGATAATAATATTTTGGTCTACTGGTAGATTATTTTCATCTAGAATATTACTTCCATCCATAAATTCCTGACCAAAATCTTTGTCAGTTCTAGTAATATCCATTCTTAGATATTCTGCATTAGCCGCATTAACATCACCTTGTTCATCTTCAATAATATGTGATTTAACAACTAAACCAGGATACTTATCTTCACAATCTTCTGAATAGTTATATAGAAGGTTATTTTTAAACTCGAGTTTACCAACATAATCACTATTTAATGTATGATATTCTTCATAAATAGAGTTATACTTATCCCCTAATTCATTACTAACAGTAACCGCACTTGGTGTAGTTACTGGATTATCAATTACATCATTCTTTTCTTTTGGTAATATCTTAGAAATCCCAAAAACAAATAATACAACAATTAAAACACTTACTACTCCAATAAGTATTTTTCCAGCTTTAGTTAATTTTCTTTTTCTTTTATGTTGCGCCATTTTACTCTTCCCCTAATACTTTATTGATTCGTTCTATTGTAATAGGACCTTGTCTTAATACTTTAATCTCGTTGGAACTAGCATCTACTATTGTACTAGATTCCCCAAATTTTGTTTCTCCAATTAACATACCAGAAATTAATGGGCATGCTATTTCTATTTCATCTAATGAAGTACATGTTTTTTCACCTGATTGATTGGCACTAGTCATAAATAATGGTGAACCAACAAGTTCTATTATTTTTTCAATTTCTTTACTTGTAGCCATACGTATAGCTAATGTATCCATACCACTATTTACATAGGTTGGTACATTTTCTTTTTTCTTTAAGACAACTGTAATAGGACCTGGCATAAACGCTTCTATTATTTTTCTTGCTTTGTCACTAATATAGGCTATCTTTTCGATTTCTTCTATATCTTTACACATTATAGGAAAAGCTTTTGTGGCTGGTCTATTCTTTACTTCTCTTAACATCTGTTCAGCTTTTTCACTGTTCATTCTTGCACATACTCCATATACCGTATCTGTTGGTACGGATATGACCTTATCTTCTTTTAATAATTCTGCTAATTTATCTAATTCATTACTGTTAAATCTAGAAATCATTTTTATCACCTTCATTTAATCCTTACTTATTTTATCTTATAATAATAAAAATTGGAGGATATTATGATTAGTTTTCAAAGTGATTATGAAGAAGGTTGTATTCCTGAAATACTAGAAGCTTTACAAAATACAAATTATGAACAAACAAGTGGTTACGGTATTGACTCACATTGTGAAAATGCCAAAAAATTAATTCGTGAAGCATGCAACAAACCTAATGCAGATATTGAATTTGTAGTTGGTGGCACGCAAGCTAACTTAATTGTTATTTCTTCTATTCTTAGACCTTATGAAGGAGTAATTTGTGCAGAAAGTGGTCATATCAATGTACATGAAACCGGTGCTATTGAAGCTACTGGTCATAAATGCTTAACCGCACCAACAAGTGAAGGAAAAATCAACGCCAAAGATGTTGAAGAAATGGTTTTAAATCAAAAAAACGATGCATCATTTGAACATCTTGTTAAGCCAGGAATGATTTATATCTCATTTCCTACAGAAACAGGTACTTTATACACAAAACAAGAACTGATGGATCTTAAAGCTGTATCGGATAAATATGGTCTATATTTATTTATCGATGGTGCGCGTCTTGGCTATGGCTTAGCTGCTAAAGGTGATGTCACATTAAGCGATATTGCTTCATACTCCGACGTTTTCTATATAGGTGGCACAAAAGTAGGTGCTCTATTTGGTGAAGCTATCGTCATGACCAATAAAAAAATAAGTGAAAACTTCCGTTACAACATCAAACAACGTGGTGCAATGCTCGCTAAGGGAAGACTTTTAGGCATCCAATTTGAAGAATTATTCAAAAATAATCGTTATTTTGAAATTTCTAAAAATGCCATGGATTGTGCCGAACTTTTAGCAGATGCACTAAACAAAAAAGGCTATAAATTTGCTTATCCTGTAAGCACAAACCAGTTATTTCCAATTTTATCTAACGAAAAAATAGCAGAATTACAGAAAGATTTCCGTTTCCTTGTATTTGAAAAATATGATGAAACTAACTCAGTTATTCGTTTAGTTACAAGCTGGGCAACAAAAAAAGAAAATGTCGAAAGACTAATAGAAGCTCTATAGTTTTCGCCATTCTAATTCAAGAATATTATCTTGTTCATACTTCTTGGAAAAACGAGATAATATTCTTTTTTTGATGATTTCTGTATCTTCTACATTTCTAAATTTCAATAAAAGTTCAAAGCAGTCTTCATCTATTTCTGATAAAACATCACTCTTCCTGAAAGACACTTTAAGAATAGATAACAAATCCTCTTTTATACTTTTTAATTGTTCTTTATCTGCTTTAACTGAAATCTTCAAAACAAAGGCATATGTATCACTTCTACCAACATTATTTGCTTCGTATAAACAAAGAGCTTTCATTATCTCAGGATTAACAATCATCGGTCCAGAAACACCAGCTTTATTTGGTATTCTATTGATATTCTCTAACTTTTTATTGTCATTAAGTGATACACCCTGTTCAGAAAGAATTGTTTCAAACTTTTTCCCACTGCTTTCTAAAGAAAAGCCAAGTATCTCCAAGTACTTTTGATTAATATACTGATAATATTGCATTGCCTGGTTATATTTTTTATTTTGAATTAATGCCTTGATATATAAAGAAACTAACTGTTCATCAAGTTCATCATAATTCAAGCTTTTTTCTAAGACAGCAATCGCTTCTGCACTTTTTCCTTGTTCAAGTAATACTTCAGCTATATCTGCAGAAGCTTCTATTACTACAGAATTATAGTATCCCTTATCAACCTGTATCCAATCCGCATCAATTCCATCCAGAAATGAACCTTGATACATATTTACAGCATTTTCTAAATATGAAATATCATTCTTTTGTTTAGCATCCAGTATGTTTTGCTCAAATGCATCTATATCCAGTGAAAAAGAAATATTTTCATTAATCTGATATCCACCATTAACCGTTAAAATCCAGTCTATATCTTTGAATTCGTCTATTTTTTTCAAAGTATTTCTTAAACGGAATATTGCAAACTTTAATGCATTAGCAGGATTCTCACTATCTTGCCAGAATGTATCAATTATTTTTTCTTTAGAAACTGATTGTGTATGATTACATAAAAAATATGCAAAAAGACTAGATAATTGATTACCTAGTAACCCTCTTAAATGTATCGTTGTATTTTCTGTTGAA
>CAJJTI010000073.1 GCA_905194705.1 uncultured Solobacterium sp.
GCGGTATTATGCGCTGTTTTGAATTTAAGACTTATTTTTTACTGTAAAAGACCCGAGTCTTGCACCTGGTCGCATATTTACTACAGCGTATGCGGTTACAATTTTCTAAAATGGTGCTATGATTAATATGTAGAGTTTATCTAATTGGAGGAGAATAATGTTTACTACAATCGTATGCGAAAACTATGACGAAGTGTCAAAGGAAGCTTTTAAAGTGATGAAAACTGTACTGGACAAAGGTAATCCAGTACTAGGACTTGCTACAGGTTCAAGCCCAGTTGGTCTTTATAAAGAAATGATTAGAGACCACAAAGAAAATGGAACATCTTATAAGAATATCTTAACTTGGAACTTAGATGAATATGTAGGAATCCCAAGAACACATGAACAAAGTTATTGGACATTTATGCATGAAAATCTATTCAACTTTATCGATATTCCTGAAGAAAATATTCATGTTCCTGTTGGTGAATCTGAAGATGAAGAAGCTGAATGTGTAAAATATGAAGAATCAATGAAAGGTCATACAGTTGATATTCAAGTATTAGGCATTGGTTCAGATGGTCATATCGCTTTCAATGAACCAGGTACACCATTTGACAGTCTAACTCATTTAATGGATTTAACAGAACAAACTCGTAAAGATAATGCTCGTTTCTTTGATAACGACATCAATCAAGTACCAAAACGTTCAATTACAATGGGTTTAGCTTCAATTATGAGAGCTAAGAAGATTATCGTTATCGCTACTGGTGAAAATAAGGCAGAAGCTGTATATGGTATGTTAAAAGGACCAAAGACAACAGATTGCCCTGCAAGTATTTTACAAGATCACCCAGATGTAACTGTTTTACTTGATAAAGCAGCTGCGAGCAAATTATAAGACAAATTAAACAACTTATGACATAATGTCTTCACTAGGAGGATATTATTATGAAAATTATCGAATCTAAAGAAGAATATAGCGAACTGTTAAATAATAACGAATTAGTATTTGTAGATTTCTATGCTGACTGGTGTGGTCCATGCAAAATGGTAGGACCAGTAGTAGAAAAACTTGCTGATAAAAATACAGATGTTGCATTTGCTAAAGTAAATGTTGATCATTTACCTGAAGTTGCGGGAATGTATGGAATTATGTCTATTCCTACACTTATCGTTCTAAAAAAAGGAACTCCAGTCACAAAACAAATTGGTTTTGCAAGTGAAGCAGATCTTCAAAATTTAATAGATAAAGCTAAATAGTTTTTAAGAATTTAGATCAGAATTAAGATTGCGGACATCACATCTTGGATATTTATACTCAAGACGAATGTCCGCTTTTCTTTATTTAAATTTAGGTGGTGGAAAAAGAATGAAAAAGAAATTTTTGAAAGTAATTACTACAGTTGTGACAGTAATTATAGCTGCATTTTTAGTTTTGGTTGGTTATCTTAAAGCTAAAATAGGCATTAATAGTATTAAATATAAAGGCTTGATAACTTGTATATAACAAGTATTGAGTCTTTTTTATATACGTCAAAAATGTTTCGATTTACTTATAATGATTAATTTGAGAGTAGATGCTAAAAAACAGAATTACGAAAAGTAACAAATTTATATGTTTTGTTTGAAATTAGTAAACAAATTGTTTAAAAACATATTGCGTTTTTGGCACAGCTATGTATAATCTTATTTGTGTTTCGTATTATATGATTATTTGTTTACAAATGCTAAACATGAAAGGTGTTTTATGGATATTGGGAAAAGGATTAGACAGCTACGTATCAAGAATGATTTAACGCTTGAAGAATTAGCTTCACGATGTGAATTAACTAAAGGTTATTTATCACAACTGGAAAGAAATCTAGCTTCACCATCAATCCAGACTCTTGAAGATATTACAGAAGCTTTAGGATATACAATGAGTTCCTTCTTTACTGAAGATAGGGAAGAAAAGATTGTATTTACAGCAGCAGATGAATTTGTAGATGAACAAGAAACACAGACGATTCACTGGATTGTTCCAAATGCACAAAAAAATGAAATGGAGCCGATTATTTTAGAACTGAATGCACATGCGTGTTCTAAGGTGATTGAACCACATGATGGTGAAGAAATAGGGTATGTACTAAATGGAAAAATCTATGTACATGTAGATGGCTCTAATAAAGGTATTCTAGTAAAAAAAGGCGAAACATTTTATTTGCATGGTACAAGGGCGCATCATCTTGAAAACAAGAGTGAGAAAAAAGCTGTTGTTTTGTGGATTAGCACGCCACCGATTTTTTAATTGATAAAGGGGATAACAAATGAAAAAGTTGATTCAAGTGAAAAATGTTGTAAAAACGTTTGACAAACAAGTTGTATTAAAAGGCATTTCATTAGATATTTATGAAAATGAATTTGTTACACTTCTAGGTCCTTCTGGATGTGGTAAGACTACATTATTAAGAATTATTGCAGGATTCTTGGAACCGAATGAAGGACATGTCATTATGGATGGCGAAGATATTGCTAAAGTTCCTGCATATAAAAGAGATGTAAATACAGTATTTCAGCATTATGCATTATTTCCACATTTAAATGTATATGAAAATATTGCGTTTGGTTTAAAGATAAAAAAACAACCTAAAGATATTATCGATCAAAAAGTTAGAAGAATGATTTCTCTTGTAGGTCTCGAAGGTTTTGAAAAAAGAGATGTTACAAAAATGTCGGGTGGTCAGCAACAACGTGTTGCGATTGCAAGAGCTCTAGTTAATGAACCTAAAGTTCTATTATTAGATGAATCTTTAAGTGCATTAGATAAAAATTTGAGAAAAGAAATGCAGCTTGAATTAAAACAAATTCAACAAGAAGTTGGTATTACATTTATTTTCGTTACGCATGATCAAGAAGAAGCTCTAACAATGAGTGATAAGATTGTCATTATGAAAGATGGTGAAATCGAGCAAATTGGTACACCATTAGAAGTATATAATGAACCAATCAATGAATATTGTGCTCGCTTTATTGGTGACTCAAATATTATTGATGGCATCATGAAGAAAGATAAACTTGTAAGTTTTGATGATGCAAATTATGTATGTGTAGATCAAGGCTTTAAAGAAAATGAACATGTAGATATTGTAATTAGACCAGAAGATATTGATATTGTTCCTAGAAATAGAGGCTTATTAAATGGTGAAGTTAAATCTGTATTATTCAAGGGTGTTCACTATACTGTTATTGTAGAAACAAGTTCTGGTACAAGTAAAACAGTAACAATGCACGTAACAAAAAATAGAGACGTTCATAACGAAAGTGCTCAAGAAAGTATTTCTGCAAGTTCATTCTATATGGATTTAGAAGATGTAGACAGTTTAACAGACAGTGAAGTTATTACTCGTGCTAACGCACATGCATGGAATGATGAAGATGAAGATATTTCTATCTCCAAGATTGAATACAATGTAGAAAAAGCAGTAGGTGTTTATGATTGCTCATTCTCTACATCTAATGGCACAGAAATTACTGTTAAGATTAATGTAATCAAGCCAGCAGTTATTGAAGATAAAGAAAATGAAGAAGGTATTCAGGCATTTGACTTCTTTAAGACAGTAGATGAAATTAATGAAAGTGTTGCTTTAGATACTGATTTAATCCGCTGGGCAGATGCTTATGCATGGAATACTGAAGATAATACACAAGTAGAAATCTGGGACGTTAAATATGACTTTGATGATGAAAATATTACTGAAGGTGATTATCAGGTTACTTTCTCTACACAAGGTCGTGAGTTCAAAGTAGAAACAACAGATCATATTACAGAAGGGGAACGCATTGGTTTGAAGTGGAATCCAGAAGATATTCATATCATGCGTAAGATGGGCAACTAAAAATGAAGGGTTTTAGCAAGATGGCATATCCTTACATTATTTGGGCATTTGTTATGATTGTTGCCCCAATGATGTTAATTCTTCTATATGCATTTACAACAAAAGGAAATGATGTATTAACATTTCAATTCTCATTTGGTAATTTCTTAAGATTTTTCAGTGATGATGTTTTCCCTCAAGTATTATTACGCAGCTTGAAGATGGCATTTGTTACGACATTATTCTGTATTTTAATTGGTTATCCATGTGCATACTTTATTGCCAAAATGAAACCAAACAGTCAAGGTGTAATGATTCTACTTATTACATTACCTATGTGGATTAACGTATTAGTTAGAACTTATGCTTGGCGTGGGTTACTTGGGTATTTTGATTTAAGCAGTGAACTAAAAGTATATATTGGTATGGTTTATAACTTTTTACCATTTATGATTTTACAGATTTATACAGCTATTTCTAAAATAGACCCAAACCTGCTTGTCGCTTCACATGATTTGGGTGCAAATGACAAACAAACATTTTTCCGTGTTACTTTACCACTTTCTTTACCAGGTGTGGTAAGTGGAATTACACTTGTATTTTTACCTGCTGTAAGTAGCTTCTTTATTCCTAAGCTGTTAGGTGGAGGACAATACGTATTAATTGGTAACTTGATTGAAGATTACTTCATTCAAACAGGTGACTGGAACTTTGGTTCTGCAATCAGTTTAATCATGGCAATTATTATTCTAATTTCCATGGCTGTTATGAGAAGACTAGACCATTCTAGTGTGGAGGGAGAAGAATGATTGAAAAGAAATCTAAACCTCTAGAAAAAGTATATGTATTCTTAATACTTGCTTTCTTTTATATTCCTATTCTTTATGTAGTATTATTCAGCTTCAATGATTCAAAGTCATTAACTAAGTTTACTGGCTTTTCTACACAGTGGTATGAACGTATGTTTGCTAACCGTACAATCATGGAAGCTATTGGATATACGGTTTTATGTGCTGTTATTGCAACAGTAGTTTCTACAATCGTTGGTACAATTACAGCTATTGGCCTATCAAAGAGTAAAAAGATACTTCGTGAAGCAATTACACAGGTAAACAACTTGCCTATGTTAAATCCTGATATTGTTACAGCTATTGGCTTTATGTTGCTATTTACTTCTTTAAAAATAGAAACAGGCTTTACAACAATGGTACTTGCTCATATAGCATTCTGTATTCCTTATGTTATTTTAAGTATTATGCCAAAGTTAAGAAGTCTAGATCCAAATATTGCAGAAGCTGCACTTGATTTAGGATGCACACCACTACAGGCACTATACAAAGTTATTCTTCCACAGATTAAAACAAGTATTGTTTCAGGTGCTTTAGTAGCCTTTACGATGTCATTTGATGACTTTGTTATTTCTTTATTTACAACTGGACCTGGTGTAAATAATATTTCAATTTATGTTTATTCAAACGTAAAGAGAATTAATCCTACAATTAATGCTTTAAGTGCTTTGATTGTATTTGTTATTACTATTGTATTAATTATTATTAATGTTGTTCCAATGATTAAAAATAGGAGAAAAGGTAATGAAAAAATGGTTAAAAATATCTAATGTAGTAGCTTTATCTCTCTCTACACTATTAGTTGGTTGTGGTGATAAAAGTAGCAGTGAACAGTATGATGCTGAAGAACTATATGGATGTAATGTAATTAACGTATATAACGCTGGTGAATATATTGGTGATGGTGTTTTAACTACATTTGAAAAAATGTATAACGCTAAAGTAAATTATGATTTATTTGAATCAAATGAAATCATGTATACAAAATTACTTGGTGGTAGCTCCTATGACGTATTAGTACCAAGTGACTATATGATTGAAAGATTACTTCAAGAAGATATGCTACAACCACTTGATAAAGAAGCATTAACAAATCTTGATCAATTAAATCCAGATGTTGTTGCAATGCAAAAAACATATGATCCTGAACTTAAGTATTCAGTTCCTTATTTCTGGGGATCAGTTGGTTTAGTTTATAACAAAAATAATGTAGATCCTGCTGATATTGAAAAACAAGGTTGGGATATTCTAAAAGATTCTAAATATGAAGGAAGAGTATTCATGTATGATTCTCAAAGAGATGCCTTCATGGTAGCTTTTAAAGCATTAGGATATTCTATGAATACAGAAGATGATACAGAAATCCAAAATGCTTATGAGTGGTTAAAAGAAATGGACACTAATGTTCACCCATCATATGTAACTGATGAAGTAATTGATGCCATGGCAAATGGAGAAAAAGATATCGCTGTTGTTTATTCTGGTGATGCTGCATATATTCTAAGTGAAAATGAAGATATGGCGTGGATTGAACCATATCAAGGAACAAATACTTGGTCAGATTCAATGGTTATTCCTAAGAATTCCTCTTGCCCAGGTTTAGCAAATGCATTTATTAATTACATTACTGATTATGATGCTGCTTATAAAAACTCTGAAACAGTAGGCTATACAAGCCCTAACACAAAAGTAGCTGAAGAATTAGCTAGTGAAGATGGTGATTATTATGAAAATCCAGCATATTCACCTCGTACAAACTATGATAAAGATGAAGTATTCCATTACAGCGGTGTATTAAAACAAAAACTATCTGACTTATGGAATAAAGTTAAGATTGGTAAATAACAAAACACAGGAACTTAGCGATAGGTTCCTTTTTTGTTACCATCAATAATTTAAAGATATATATTTATTAGATTATTAAAGGTTGTAAAAGAGTGGTTTTAAAGAAAAATAAATGGTTTAAAAATAGTATAATAAGATTAATTGATAGTTTTACGAAAGGAAAATAGATATGACTAGATTAGTTGCAGGACTTGATATTGGTGTTACATCAATAGGTTATGGTGTCATTGACATTGATTCTGGAGAATTTGTTGATTACGGAGTCCGTTTATTTGAAGAAGGAAGAGTAGAAAATAATGAAAAGAGAAGATCTGCTAGGGGAAGAAGAAGGTTACTAAGACGTCGAAAAACAAGACTTGATGATTTAATAAAAATATTAAAAGATAATGGTATTATGTCTGATTCATATAAACCTATGGATAATGTATATGAAATTAGAAAAAAAGGATTAAATGAAAAACTTACTAATGATGAACTGACAGCAGCTCTTTTACATATAGCTAAACATAGAGGTAGTTCTCTTAATGTAATTGAAGATGATGATGCAAAAGCAAATGATGTTGAAAAAACTAAAGCAGTATTATCTGAAAATGGCAAGCGTCTATCAACAGGAAAGTATATTTGTGAATTACAATTAGAAAATTTAGAGAATAATGGTAAAATTCGAGGGCATGAGAATAATTTTAAAACAAAAGATTATGTTGCAGAAGCAAGTAAGATATTGTCAAATCAGCTTTTAAATGAAGAAATTCAATCAAAAATTCTGGAAATAATACAAAGAAAAAGAGAATACTATGATGGCCCAGGTAGTGAAAAATCACCGACCCCATATGGTCAATGGTATATGGAAAATGGAGAGTTAAAACACGAAGGAATGATTGAAAGAATGAAGGGGAAATGTAGTATTTATCCGACTGAATTTAGATCTCCAAAAATGGCAGTAAGTGCTGAATTATTTAACTTTTTAAATGACTTAAATAACTTGCTTATTTCTGAAGAACATTTAAATAATGAGCAAAAAAAGGCTATTATGTCTGTTGTTTCTGAAAAAGGATCAATTACATTTAAACAATTAGCAAAATTGATAATGGCTGATGAACAAGAAATATCAGGATGTCGTATAGATAAAAATGAAAAACCTATATTAACTGAATTTAAAGGATATAAAGAATTAAAGAAAATTTATAATAAGCATAATATAAATATTTCTTTATTAGATTATGCTTTGTTAGATTCAATTGCACAAATATTAACTGATGAAAAAGGCATTGATAGAAGAATTCAAAAATTAAAAGAACTTAACATATCTGAGGATTTAATAGATGATATTTCTAAATTAACAAATTTTAAAGGCTATCATTCTCTTTCTTTAAAAGCTATTTATGAGTTGAATGAAGAACTTTATAAAACTAACTATAACCAAATGCAACTTTTATATGAAATGGAATTATTTGATAAAAATAGAATTTCATTAAAGGGCAAAAAACATATTGAACCAGATTTAGAAGCAATCTTATCTCCAGTTGCAAAAAGAGCTCAAAATGAAGCTATCAAAGTTGTAAATGCTTTAAGAGATAAATATGGTGAATTTGATTCTTTTGTAATTGAGATGACACGTTCAAAAAATTCAGATGAGGATAAAAAAAGAATAAAAGATATTCAAAAACGTAATGAAGCTAATAATAAAAAAATTAATAAAATTCTTGAAGATATGGGTTTAGATGCAACAAAAGTTAACGGAAAAGTTAAAGCTAAAATTGCATTATATGATGAACAAGAAGCCAAGAGTGCGTATACTGGTCAACCGCTAGATTTATTTAGGGTGATAAATGATGAAACATATACAGAAATAGATCATATTATTCCTCTTTCAGTATCATTTGATGATTCTCAATCTAATAAAGTTTTAATTACACGTACTGAAAATCAGATTAAAGGTAATTTGACACCAATTATGGCAATAAAAAAAGGTAAATTTACAGGTTTAACAGTAGGAGAATATAAACAAAGAATACTAAGGATGAATTTATCTGCGAAGAAAAAGAGAAACCTTTTAGATGATAGAGATATAACTAAATATGAGGTAATCAAAGAATTTATTAATCGTAACCTTGTAGATACAAGCTATGCATGTCGTACTGTATTAAATACTTTAAATCATTATTTTAAGGATAACAACATAGACACTAAAGTTCATACAATTAATGGCCATGTAACTAATCAATTTAGAAAACAAATTCAATTGAATAAAGATCGTGACGCTGATTATTTGCATCATGCAATAGATGCTTTAATTGTTGCTTCTGTTAAAAAATTAAACTTATTAGATACATACTTGTCTAGATATACTCTTGACCAATTTTATGATGAAGAAACAGGTGAAATAACACAGAAACGAAAATCACCGAAAAAAGGAAATCCTTATCTTGCCTTTAAAGAATTGTATACGATTCGCGACTTTTT
>CAJJTI010000074.1 GCA_905194705.1 uncultured Solobacterium sp.
AGGATAAAGATATCCATTTATACCGTCTTTAATTAAATCATGATTGCCTCTAATATCTGTAGCTACAATTGGTAATCCTGCTGACATTGCTTCTATAACGGATACTGGTAAACCCTCTCTTTTTGAAGGAAATACAAATACATCTGCACAATATAAAAGTCTTCTAGCATCTGTTCTAAAACCAAGAAATAGAACTTTATTCGTTAAATGTTCTTTTTCTAAATATTCTTTATAATAATCTTCTAGTTTTCCTCTACCTGCTACTACATAGTAAAAATTTGGATTATTTAATAATTCATCTTTTAATGTATCTATTACAAACTGATGATTTTTATTTTCATTTAATTCCCCAATAGAATATAAAACAAATGCATCTTCTGGTATATTTAGTTCTTTAAGTATAAGTGATTTATCACATTTTAATGATTGTATCTTTTTAACATCTATTCCTACTCCTGGTATATAGATTGGTCCATCATTACTTTTATATATAAATTTCTTAGCTGCTTCATAGTCTTCAGGATTAATTGTTACTAATGTATCTGTATATTTAGCAGCTCTTTTTTCCATTGTCTTATATATTAGTGTATTTACAAGTGGGGCTCCTTTGTAGAAATGAAATCCATGAGCTGTATAAATAACTTTTATATTTAAACCCTTAGCTGCCATACGGGCAAAATATGCCGCTAATGGTGTATGACAAGAAAGAATATCATATTTTTCTTGAATTAATATTTTTCTTAATTCTTTTTTTGCTTTTAAATTACTTAGGCTTAAAGGATTACGCGAAAAAGGTAAGGTATATTTATGATGAATATCCTCATTTGTATATGTTCCATTTGTACATACATCTACAATGTCTCCTCGCGCATGTAACTGACGTATTGTTCTTAAATGAAATGTTTGTATATGTAAATCTACTGTTGCTACAAAAAGTATTTTCATACGCTAAACCTCGCACTTAGTCTTTTACCACTGTTTCTTATATGTATTTGGGCTGATACCTTCTATTTTTTTGAACATTCTACAGAAGTAATTCGCTCCATCCATTCCTATAGCATTACCTATTTCATCAATTGTCATATCCGTAAAACGTAATAACTGCTTTGCTTTTGTAATGCGTTTTGATATCAGATAATTATTAATTGTTGTACCATAAGTTTCTTTAAATATCTTTGTCATATAGAATTTATTCATATAAAACTTAGATGCTAATTCATCTAAAGATATATGTTCTGTATAATGCTCATCTAAATATAACTTAATTGAATCTAATTCCAGTTTTTTTCTTGATTTAACTTTGGTATTTTCAGGTGCCCATGATTCTTCCATGATTAATGTTAATAACTTACTCAGTATTTCATTAATTCTCATGTCACGAATATAGTCCATAGAAGAAGCTACATCATATAAATCATTAATAATATGAACAAAAGAAGATATATTCTCTGGATGAAATACGGGACTACCACCACGTTCTTTATATTTTTCATAAATATTTGTTAAAGATGGAGAATAAAAGTGACACCACATTAATGACCATAAATCATCTTCTGTATTATGACTATAAGCATTTTTACAATCAATAAAAACGCAATCCCCTTTTTTTAATTCATATGTCTTATTTTCATATACCAGCTTTCCACTACCTTCAAGTACGATAAAAAACAAATAAGAAATTAAATTATTTCTTGTTGATGTATGTGGATGAACCGCTTTTAAAGAACCCACTTCCTGCAAATGAAGTAAAGAACTTCTTGCAAAAGACGATGGGGTATATAAAATACGGTCTGATTTTACAGATGAAGTTGGAGAACTGAAATAATCCTGCATATATGCATCAGTCTCTCTTAAATAAGTCTCTTGTATATACTTTATCTACAACATCATCTAATTCTTTACTCATACGATTGCATATGATGACATCTGCTTCTTTCTTGAATTCATCTAAATCACGTACTACTTTACTATGATAGAATTCATCTTCTTTCATTGTTGGTTCATATACAATAACAGGAATTCCCTTAGCTTTAATTCTCTTCATAATTCCTTGAATACTTGAAGAACGGAAGTTATCACTGTTAGATTTCATTGTCAAACGATATACACCAACTACTTTTGGATCTTTCTTTAAAATCATATCTGCAATATGATCTTTTCTTGTTCTATTTGATTCAACAATAGCTTCAATTAGATTTTCTGGTACTTCTTTATAGTTAGCTAATAATTGTTTTGTATCTTTTGGTAAGCAATATCCACCATAACCAAAGGAAGGATTATTATAGTGACTGCCAATACGAGGATCTAAACATACACCATCAATAATTTCTTTTGTATTTAATCCTCTAATTTCTGCATATGTATCTAATTCATTAAAATAAGCTACTCTTAATGCTAAATAAGTATTCGCAAATAACTTAATTGCTTCTGCTTCTGTAGAACCTGTAAATAAAACATCTACATCTTCTTTTAAAGCTGCTTCTTTTAATAAACCAGCAAATACTTTTGCTTTTTCACTGTTGCTGCCGACAATAATTCTAGAAGGATATAAGTTATCATATAATGCTCTTCCCTCTCTTAAAAATTCAGGTGAGAAGATAATATTTTCATAATCATATTTCTTTCTTAACTCTAATGTATAACCTACAGGTATTGTAGATTTAATAATAATTGTTACATCTTTATTTACTTCTAAAATTGCATCAATAGCTTTTTCTACGGAACTAGTATCAAAGTAATTCTTATCTGGATCATAGTTAGTAGGTGTTGCTATAACAACATATTCTGCATCTTTATAAGCAACAGCTGTATCATTAGTAGGATGTAAATTTAATTCTTTATGTGCTAAAAAATCTTCAATTTCCGCATCTTTAATATGAGATATTTTATTTTGAAGCATTTCTACTATATTTTGATTAATATCAAATGCATATACTTCATTCTTTTGTGATAGTAATACCGCATTGGATAATCCAACATATCCTAATCCTGCAACACCAATTTTCATTCTTTTTTACCCTCTTTCTGTTTTAACACAGCAATTTCATAATTTAATTGTTTTATTTCTTTTTTCATCTTGCTCATTGCTACATAAATATTATATGTAAATAGAAACAAGAAAAATATCATTAACAAAAACACAAAGTTTGCAGCATATTGAATACCAATAAGCTTTGCTCCGAATTGTGTTATACCCGGGAAAATACCAATAAGTAAAATACCTAAAGCCCAACTAATCCATAATACTGCAGATCTAGCATCCATTTTTGCTTTAACTGCACTATGTACTACAAAAGCAAATACAATAATCGCTACTATAATCAATACAATTTGTAATTCAAAAGGAATAATATCATTCATATGTCACCTAAACTAAAAATATTATACTAATGATTGTATCATACATATATTTAATCGATTTTAATGGATTATGAAAGTAACTGATTCCTTCAGTTCTGTCTTTCATCTTAACCTGTACTTCTTTCACTTTATAATCTCTTTTTAATATATATGTAACCGCATCAGGTTCAGCAATAAAATTCATATTCTCACTGAATTCTTTTAATACTCTTTTTCCTAATACTCTCATACCACTAGTAGGATCATTTATCTTTTTACCTGTTTTCAAATAAATACAGAAAGAAAGTATTCTAGAACCTATCATTCTCATCGTAAAAGGTTTCTTCTCTCTTACAAATCGTGAGCCAATAATATAGTCATATCCATTATCTAACTCTTCAACTAAAGAAGAAATAAATTCTGGATCATGTTGACCATCTCCATCAATGACTACAGCAGACTCATAATTACTCTCATAGGCATATTTAAAACCCATCTGTGTCACCCCTGCTAATCCTACATTAATAGGTAGCTGTAAATGATTCACATCTTTTAATACATCTTCTGTATGATCTGTTGAACAATCATTAATGACTAAAACATCAAAATCATATTGTTTCAATTTCTGTAATACACCTGGCAAATTCTTTTCTTCATTAAAAGCAGGTATTACAACTAATATCTTTTTATCTCTAGTACTCATCACAAGTATTTTACACCGTTACTTGTTTACTTTCCATTTCCCATTTCTATTTGAGCCAATTCTTTCTATCTTTCCTTCTTCCTGCATCTTCTTTATATTTCGTGACATTGTACTTTTACTCATGCGAAAATAGGAAGCTAATGAATTTACAGTAATACGAGGATTATCAAACATAACATCTGCTATCGCATTTTTTGTATCTTGTTCAGTTGCTTCTCTTATATCTTTATTTGTTATCTCACAAATAGGAAAAGATACTTGTATATAATTATTTGTAATCTTAAAAATACTTTTATCATATGCTTTTAAAATACGTGTCATTCCTGAACCTAATTGTTCAACTAAATCTAAATCTCTAAATACACGCATTAATTCTCTATTTCTTGGCATACTCATACAACTGAAGAAATCTTCTTCTGTTTGTCCTGAAAGTAAACCACCATATGATGTAACAACAATTTTATCTTCATATATTTCGATGACTGGAGAAAGTTCTTCTGAATAGTCATTATGGACAATGGCGTTAATTACAGCTTCTCTTAGTGCTCTAGCATCAACAATATTCTTTTGTATTCTTTTTTTATCAGTAATTCTCACTAATGTCTTATTTTCTACTTTTAATTTATCTAAAATTCTATCTGTAGCTTTTATTAATGAACAATACCCATACTCTTCATTTTCGATTAAATCATATTTATCACTACCTGCATATTTAGCTATTTTTATCGATATACTATTCTCATCTGCTAACAAATAAGCAACATAATTATATTTTCCTTCAGGTGTATATAACTCCAAAGAAGATTCGAACTTATCATTTAACTTAAATCCTTTTCCCTCATAATATATTTTCAATTGAGAAAAAGTTAAATCCTGTCGCGGTGAAACTATATTTTTCAATGTATTTCTTACTCTTTTACGAAACAACTCTTCTATCATTGTTATTGACATTGGCATAGACGAAGAACCCTGTCGAATGAAAGCACCATTAGTAGACATGCCATATTTCTTAATATAATATGGTTTCTCTAGTCCACTAGATATAAGCACTTTAATTACCGTTTTGTCTTCTACTACCTCTGTAGTAACTTCAAATAAACCTAAAGTAGCAGGAAGAATATTATTTTTTATTCTATCTGTTATCTTTGTTTGAAGAATATCTATATTTTCTAAATAAACTGGATGCCCAAAATCATCAACTCCAATATAAATTACGCCACCTTCATTACTATTAAGAAAAGCGACAACTTCCTTTTCTAATTTGTCATTAAGTTCTGCTTTGAATTCGATGTGATTATTCTCTATTAGCATTTTGGTTGTCTCCTTTCTTTTCGTCAAAATCATACCATATGTCTTGCATCTCAAATAACCTCCATATATGTTATTAGAAGATTTAGGTATATTTCCTCAAAATAATATAAAAACAATTTAAAAATTATAATTAGTCATTTATTATCATATTAAATTGGCAGTTTATATATTTGAATATTATTTTCTTTTTTAAAGGTCATCTGTAATAATTCCGAAGCAATCTCTTTACTTTCAACTCTCATAATATTATCTTCTACATCATCTTTTGATAAAAGATTCATGCTTCCATACCAAACAATTGAACTATCAATGACTGCATAATGTTCGCAATGCTCTTCAACCAGCTCAATATTGAATCCTGAATTTCTCAATTCTTCCATCAATTCAATACGATGTACTTCTTTACCATATCTATATGAATCAGGATGCCACGTAATAATTGTTACTTTTACACCCACTTCTTGACGTTCTTTTAAAAGTTTTATCATGCGATATACTTTATCTTTTCCTAAAGTTGGACTAGAAATAACAATATCAGTTTTTGCTTCCAGTAAATCTTTTTCATAAACCTCTATATATGTTTCAAAATCAAATATAGCATTAGCTTCTTGTTTTTGTTCTTTATCAGTTTGTGCTAACTGATATCCAATATTTTTATATGCTTTAAGCCTTTTCGCATACATCCGATCAAATACTGGAATATGCGAATCAATATAATCGTAGATTATTACATTTTTTTTTCCTTCATAATCTCTATTTAATCGTCCAGCATATTGCTCTACAATACCCTTCCACGCTACTGGCATTGCCATGATTAGTGTATCTAAACGTGGGTAATCAAAACCTTCCCCTATTAACTGCCCTGTTGCAATCAATATCATACTTTCATTTTTAGAGACAGCATCCATTTCTTTTCTCAATGATTTTTGTTCTTTTTTAGACTTTTCACCCGTCAAAAGAAATACTTTATCGGCATACTCTTTTGCAGATTGATATAACACAGATGCATGTTTTGTATATCGTGTTAACACAACTGGAGTTCTTCCTTCTTCTATACAATGTTTTATATCATCTAGAATTTGCTTGTTTCTTACTTCAGAGTTTCTAATCAATTCGTATGCATCGTTAATTTCTATTTTTTCTCTACCATGAGGATATACTATTCTTGTAAATCTTGGCATGATTAAATGAGGAATCCCTTGGTCTTTAGCTTTCTCTTTCGCTGTATATTGATATCTTATCGGTCCAAGCAACATATAATTTATTTTTTCTAATCCATCCCCTCTAGGTACAGTAGCTGTTGCACCATAAACATATTTTGCTGTCACTTCATTTAAAACAGAACTTAAAGTGTCTGAAGCACTATGATGGCATTCATCAACAATAACCATTCCATATTCTTTCAAACGACGATGAGGTTCTCCTTTTTTGATCAATGAACCTGCCATTGCAATATCAATAATACCTGTCGAAGTATCTTTTGAACCTTGAATGATGCCAATTACACTGTCACGCTTTTTTAGTCGGCCTTTTTGTGTTTGATATTCAGGCAATTCTTCATCAATATCTAAAAATTTATTAAAGGTATTTTCCCATTGTTCTATTAGCGAAGAAGACTCTAAAATAATTAATGTGCTTACTTTCTTTTCAGCAATCAGTTTACTACAGGCAACCGTTTTTCCAAATGCAGTTGCTGCATTTATAATACCATTGTCATATTTTGATAATTTATTTATTGCAATTTCTTGATTATCTCGAAGCTGCCCTGTAAATTTAACATTTATTTTTCGACCAACACTTCGTTTATCTTCATAGTGAATTTCTATAGAGCTTTCTTTGCATTTGTCTTCTAATTTATCTTTCAATCCTCTTGGAATACATATATAACCGTTATCATCTTCTCCTAAATAGATAAATCTAGTTTGATTATAATTTGATAATCCCATTGATTTATTTTTAAAAAATATAGGATTTGAAAAAGCGGCCATTCTTCGAATTTGGTTCTGAATTCTTGGTTTCAAATTATCAGTAGAAATATATATCCTATCAGCTAAAATAATTTGCATTGTTCCTTCTACATCCAACTTATTAAAACTCATAGTTCTATCCCAAGGTTTACTTCCATCGTTCAACAAAGTAATCTCATTGTCGTCTTGTATTGCAACATTCCACTTTTCCATAAGTTGTTCTATTTCCTCTGATGATAATCGTTTTGTTGAAATAAGTGTAGACCATTGATTTGGAATTGCATTCCAATTTTCATCAACAAAGGCACTGTTACCTGCTTTCAAAGCCTGCCCTTGTAATGGTAAAGCAATTAAATTTCCTAATTCTTCATTAGACACTTCAGTTTGAGCTGGTAACATTCTGTCATAATATCGAAAAGATTTCAGATTAACTGATTGTGCTCCTTTTTCAAGCAAAGCAACACCAAATTCACGAACTAATTTTGCTGAAATTGGGCCATTGAAAAAAATCCAAACATGCGCACCTCTTCCAGACCTAGATCTTTCAACAAGTGTTGGAATTTCATTTTCAGCACAAATTTTACGAATAGTATCCACTTCCTCTTTCCATAAGTCATTATCATTTGCAAAATCAGAGTCTTGTGCACCTATATTATGATTATCAAAATCAAATACCATAAATCTACAAGTGCCGTCCATATGTAACGGATATACTCCAACTACATCTGATCCATCTTCTTTCTTTCCACGTAAATGTGCTTCAATATGTACTGGTTGTAGGTTAGTCCACTTTCGATATTTACATTCTTTACACTTTATTTTATTTCCGACCGTCCTTGGGCATACACCTTTTTTCCAAAAATTACTACATTGTGGATAATAACCTATTTTTCCAGTATTTTTATTTTCATACCTTTTCGCAAATACATCCATTCTGCCCCAAAAATAAGAGAAAAATTTTTGAGCGTTATTATAATTAATTTCTATTGGTATAATACGTTCACTTTGATTAGGCACAAAATTTGTATTTGCTTTTTGTGATGTTGAAATTTGTGTATAAGGAATACCTGCATGATTTAACAATGATTTTAAATAATTATTTTCCTTTTCTAATTCTTCAATTCTTCTTAGCATTTCATTTTCATTCATAATATAAACACTCACTAACCTTTAGATTTATTATATTAGTTTTATCTTGATTATCTTTATGAAGTAAAAAATATCAATCAGATCTTGATAAAAAACACTGTAACGGCGTGATATGTCGTAAAACATCTCATAATAAATATAGATTTCAAATATGTATAAAAGTAAATATGCTAAGTTTTAAACGCTGTATTTGTGAGAATACTACAAATTCAATTGTTAAATCCACTTGCAAGTAGTATAATAATAGAACACATAAAAAAGGAGACGTAGAAATGTTATTGGAATTTTCTTGTTCAAACCATAAGTCAATAAAAGATAAAATTATCTTTTCCATGGTTGCAGGAAAGGATAATACCAGTGAAGAATTATTAATACCTTTTGATAAATATCGCGTTTTACGGAGCAGTGTTATTTATGGAGCAAATGGATCAGGCAAGAGTAATTTTATTGACGCCATTTCATTTGTAAAAAATCTGGTTATAAATAGTATTAATCATCAACCGGGGCAAGGA
>CAJJTI010000075.1 GCA_905194705.1 uncultured Solobacterium sp.
TTGGAGGTTTAATGTATCCAGTAGAATTTTTAGGTATGGAGATAGAACTATGCGAACAGGGTTTTGCAATGTTAGCACTTATTCCTATATGGCTATATAAAGGTAGACAAGGATATCACAGCAAACCATTTCAATATATTTGCTATGCATTTTATCCATTGCATATGCTAATACTTTTTTTAATATTAAATTTTATCAATCGTTAAGTATATATTTTGAGGAAATAAAATGGCTTTAAAAATAGTTCGTAATGACATTACAAAAATGAATACAGAAGCTGTTGTAAATACTGCTAATCAATATCCGCTTGTTGGTAGAGGATGTGATGAAGCAATTTATAATGCTGCTGGTTTTGATGATTTATTAAACTATCGCAAAGAATATATTGGTGAAGTAGAAGAAGGTAATGCTTTTATTACTCCTGGATTTGCATTAGAAGCTAAATATATTATCCATGCGGTCAGTCCATTATTTATTGATGGAAATCACCATGAAGAAACAAAATTAAGAGCTTGTTATCAAAACAGTTTGAAGATTGCTTTAGAAAATCATATTCATTCCATAGCTTTTCCTTTAATTGCGACTGGTTCTTTTTTATATCCAAAAGAAGAAGGTTTACGTATTGCGGTTGATGAAATTAATGCTTTCTTAATTCATCATCCAATGGATGTATATCTAGTTGTATATGATTCTAAAGCAATAGATCTTGCGATTAATCTTAATGAAGAATTAGAAGAAATAGAAGATATAACAAATTATCGTGAGGCTAAATGTCTAATACCAGATGATTTGATTGAAGAAGGTTTTGAAAGTGTACTCTCAAAATGTTCATCTAAAAAAGAGTTTTCGGAGAGTGATGAGTCAAAGCTGGAAGAAAGAATTAAACATATATCAGATACTTTCTCTGAATATTTAATGTATATCATCAAAGAAAAAGGGTTGGTTAACAGTGATGTATATAAGAAAGCTATTGTAGATAAAAAAGTATTTTCCAAGATTAAAAATAATATCAATTATCATCCACAAAAGTCTACGGTATTACAGTTGTGTATCGGTTTAGAGCTCAATCTTGATGAAACAGAAGATTTACTTGCTAGAGCTGGGTATGCTCTATCTCCAAGTGATAAAACAGATATTATCTTTTCTTATTTTATAGAAAATGAAATATATGACATGATTGAAATTGATATACAGTTAGAAGAACATGGATTACCATGTATTATCAGTTAAGGGGTCGCTTCTGAAACGACCTTTTTTAATTGATCATTTAATACACTATTCTTGTAATCACATAAGGTGAGAAGGAGAAAAGGGTATGAATAAAAATTTAACAGAAGTTGTATTTATTTTGGATCGCAGTGGATCAATGAGTGGTTTAGAACAAGACACAATAGGAGGATTTAATTCTTTAATTAAGAAACAAAAGAAAGAAGAAGGCGAAGTACTTGTTTCTACCGTCTTATTTGATGATGTCAGTGAAGTTATCTATAATCGTGTACCAATTCAAAAGGTAGAACCAATGACTGATAGAACATATTATGTTAGAGGGTGTACAGCTTTATTAGATGCAGTAGGAGGAGCGATACATCATATCGCCAATGTTCATAAATACGCGAAAGAAGAAGATGTACCTGTTAAAACATTATTTGTTATTGCAACCGATGGATATGAAAATGCAAGTCGCAAATATACATATCGCAAAGTAAAGAAGATGATTGAAATGGAAAAAAATAAATATAACTGGGAGTTTATTTTTTTAGGAGCTAATATTGATTCTTTTGCGATTGGTGATCGTATGGGAATAGATTCTGATATGACATTCAACTCCATTAATGATAGTGAAGGTGTTAGGCATCAATATAATGCAGTATCTGATTCAATATCATGTGTTCGTAAAGCAGAAAATATGTCAGTTATAAAAGAAGCAATTTTAGAGTGCATGGATGAAGTGACAAAGGACTATAAAAAAAGAAAGTAAAAGACTTTACATAATCTTTACATATTATTAACCGTATGTTGGTAGATAGAATATTTATTTAACAATACTATTACCTTGCATAGTAAATGTGAGGGTATTATGAACGAATATGTAAAGATTTTATTTGGACTAGTTGGTGGCTTAGCTTTATTCCTTTATGGAATGAATAGTATGAGTGATGCTTTACAGAAGGCTGCAGGTGAGAAAATGAAGAAGATTTTAAGTTTTCTTACAAAAAATGCTGTTATGGGTGCTTTAGCTGGTGCTTTAGTTACAGCTGTTTTACAAAGCAGTTCTGCAACAACAGTCATGGTCATAGGTTTTGTCAGTGCTGGATTAATGAATCTACCACAAGCTATTTCTGTTATTTTTGGAGCAAATATCGGAACAACAATGACAGCACAATTGTTAGCATTTAAAATCAGTGATTATATTTATCCAATTATCTTTATTGGTTTTATGATGAATTTTATCGGTAAAAAAGAAAATATCAAAAATATTGGTATGGTAATATTCTCTTTTGGTCTTTTGTTCGAAGGTATTGAGATTATGGGAGCGGTAATGAAACCACTAGCTTCTAGTCCGGTTTTTGTTGAATTGATGGCAAAAGTCACGAATATCCCTGTTTTAGGTGTACTAGTTGGCATGATTATGACAGTTGTAGTACAAAGTAGTTCAGCTACGATTGCTGTATTACAAAACTTCGCTACGCAGGCTGGTCCTGATGGGGTACATAGTGTTATTGGTTTAGCTGGTGCAATACCTATTTTACTTGGTGATAATATTGGTACAACAATTACTGCAATATTAGCTTCTATCGGTCAATCGAAAAATGCAAAAAGAACCGCTGTAGCTCATAGTGTATTTAATATTACTGGCAGTATTGTATTTTTGTTCTTTATTCCAGTACTTGTTAATTTTGTACAGTTTATCTCACCAAAAGGACCGGAAATTGATGTTATTTCTAGACAAATTGCAAATGCCCATACAACATTTAACGTGGTTTGTACTTTAGTGTGGTTATCTTTAATACCGCTTATGGTTAAAATCGTTTCTTTCTTAGTGGGTGGTAAAGATGTTAATGAATTTAAAGAATCTCAACCACAATTTATTGATGATAATTTACTATCACAACCAATCGTATCAATATGTATGTCTTCTAAAGAAATTTCTCGTTTAGCAGATAACGCAAAAGAGTTGCTTGTTAGTTTAAGAGAATATGTTGTTAATCCTGATGATAAGAAGGTTAAAGCAGTGTTCTTTGAAAAATACGAAGGTGTAAAAAAGTTACAGGATAAAATAGATATTTATAATACAAAGATGCTTGCAAGTGGAAATTTAACAGAATACCAGGCAGAGCAGGTAGCTGGTTTACTGTATGTAGCTAACAGTATTGATCGTATTAGTGATAGAAGTAAAGATATTTATGATATTTGTTTACATATTTTAGAAGATAAGAAAGAATTATCAAAAGAGGCGAGAAAAGGTCTGGATGAATGTTTTGAAATTGTTTTAAATACATATAACGATGCAATTGAATCAATCAAAAACGGAAATAATGATTTAGCTTTAAAAGTTACGCTAGATAAAAAGAACATTCGTAAAATTCAGAAACAATTAAATAAAGCTCACTTAAAACGCGTTGAAAACAATAAATGTTCTGCAGATATGACAGCCGATTTCTCCAGTATTTTATTCCAGATAGATCGTATTGCGGATAATTGTGTATTTATCGCTGAAGAAGCGTTAGATGGTATTTCATTATCTAAATATGATACGGTTGAAACTCACGAAATGGTCCAAAATATTGTAAATGCATAAAAAAGACAACTAAATTTTTTCTTCACAAATAGTTTGATGTGTGTATAATATAAGAGATAAATCTCAGGGCAAGGTGAAATTCCTTACCGGCGGTAAACCCCGCGGCCCGCTTATGCGGAATGAACTAGTGAAATTCTAGTGGCGACAGTAAAGTCTGGATGAAAGAGTTTGTTTATCTTTTATATTTTTAGTACCCGAGGTTTTTATCATTAGAAGCCTCTTTTTTGTTGAGGCAAGAGGAGATAAAAACATGTCAAACAAAAACGAAACAAAAACAAGATTTTCTACTAAGGAAATCGCCAAAATTGCCATCTTAGGAGCAATTGCATTTATCCTAATGGCATTCGACTTCCCACTTCCAGTTGCACCATCTTTCTACAAGTTAGACTTCAGTGAAGTTGCAGTACTAGTTGGTGGATTTGCTATGGGACCTTTAGCAGGTGTATGTATTGAAGCTCTAAAAATTGTACTTAATACATTATTTACTGGTACTAGCACAATGTATGTAGGTGAAGTTGCTAACTTCATTATCGGTTGCTCATTTGTAGTTCCTGCTTGCGTAATTTACAAAAAGAACAAATCTAAAAAATCAGCTGTTACAGGTTTAGTAGTTGGTACATTAGTAATGATTGTTGTAGGCGTATTTGCTAACTTTTGTATCTTATTACCAGCATACAGTTATTTCTATCATTTACCACTAGAAACAATCGTTTCTATGGGACAGGCTATTTTCCCAATTGTTAAATCAACATTCACATTTGCTTTAGTATGTGTATCTCTATTTAACTTAATTAAAGGTATTGTAGTAAGTGTTATTACAGTTCTTTTATACAAACATATTTCACCAATTTTATACCGTTAATTGATAGATTTAAGTTTATGACAAACAGCCAATACATTGTGATTGTTGCAATTGTTGGCTGTTTTATTATGGTATAATAATCAAGGCATAACGGAGATTTTTTAATATGACAAAATATTCAAGAGTATCTAAATATGAAGATTTACGTAATAAATTACAAAATGATACAGATACAAAAATAGAAAGCAAAGATTTATCAAGATATAAAAAGAAATTAAATGAAATTAATTCAAGTAATTTCGAAGCTCCAAAAGAAACATACAGTGAAGAAAGCTATGATCCAATTCATGCTAGACGTAGACAATATCTTGATAATACAAATGAAATAAATACACCAGTGCAGCCTGAAGTAATTAAGAAAGATGAGCAAGAGAAAACTAGTACAAATAATCTTGATTACAATAATGCAAATTTCTCTTCATTTAATAACGATTATCTAAATGATTATATTCGAGAAGTTAAAGAATATAACAAAGAGCAGGGAAATGCCTTCAGTACAAATACAAATTTGAATGTATTACATTCAATTAAAAAGGATGAACCTCAACAAGTTCCTAGCAAACCATATGTTGATGAAAAACCATATGATTTAAATCCATTCTATGCAAATAGAAATGAGAATACTACTTCTATTCCAAAAATGGATAAGACAGCTACTACATCCATTCCAAAAGAACATACAACATCAATTCCAGTGATGAATAATCCTGTATTTGATTTATCAAATGATGATGACTATGAAACATCAGATGTTCCTCAATTTAAATCATCAGCACGTACTTTTGAAGAATTTATGGATGATGATAACTTGGATACTTCTACGATATCTATGACAAAGGAAGATATCGCTGCTGAAGTGCAAAGTTTGATTCGCGGTCAAGAAGTAAGTAATAGTGCAAATAAGAAAAATGCTAAGAAAGATCATAGCGATACATTTGATTATCACTTTGAAGCAGAAAGAAATGCTCGTCAACAGTTGTTAAATGAGACAACTCAAATGAGAGCACAGCTTGATAATTATGAAGATAACCTTTCCGAAGTATCAAGCAAGATGCAACACACTGATAAGATGATCAGCAATGTTCTTATTGTATTAATTATTGTGTTAATTGTTGTATTACTTGTAGTGATTTATTGGATTTTAGGTGCAAATGGTATTTTATGATGAAAAAGATTAATATTGCGATTGATGGGCCTAGTGCGGCTGGTAAAAGCACAATTTCTAAGAAAGTAGCGAAAAGTCTTAATTATATTCATTTAGATTCTGGAGCGATGTACCGCTCTGCTGCTTGTAAAGCATTAAAAGAAAATATAGATTTAACAGATGAAGAAAAATTAGTTAAAATGCTTCAAAAAACGACTATTCAGTTGACTGTTGATGGTCGAGTATTACTCGATAATGAAGATGTTTCTAAAGAAATTAGAACAGAAAAAATCAGTATGTCAGCTAGTTTAATTTCTAAGCTATCTGGAGTAAGAGAAATACTAGTAGCCGAACAAAGAAAAATGGCTTTAGATAAAGGCTACATCATGGATGGTAGAGATATTGGTACGGTAGTTTTGAAAGATGCTGAAGTAAAGATTTTCCTAACTGCTTCAGTAGAAGCTAGAGCGAAAAGACGCTATCTTCAAGATAAAGAAGCAGGTATGGATGTTAGTCTTGAAGTATTAAAAGAAGAAATTGAAAAACGTGATTATCAAGATACACATCGTGAAGTATCACCACTAAAAAAAGCAGATGATGCAATAGTAGTTGATTCTTCAGATTTATCAATTGATGAAGTTGTATCTGAAATTTTAGATATTATTAATAAAAAAGTAATGGAGTGATTAAATGAGTCAAGATGTTATAGCAATTGTTGGACGTCCTAACGTTGGTAAATCAACGATTTTTAATCGTATCGCAGGGGAAAGATTATCTATTGTAGAAGATACACCTGGCGTTACACGAGATCGTTTATATGCCAGATGTTCCTGGTTAACAAAAGAATTCCGTTTAATTGATACAGGTGGAATTCAAATAGCAGATCAACCATATCAAACAGAAATTAAAGCCCAGGTAGAAATTGCCATTGAAGAAGCAGATGTCATTATATTTGTTGTTAGTGGTAAAACGGGCTTAACAGATGATGATAAATATATCGCATCTATGTTACAAAGATCAAAAAAGCCTGTAGTACTTGCAGTTAATAAGATTGATGATGAATCAAGACTGGCTAATATTTATGAATTTTATGCATTAGGTGTTGGTGATCCTATTGCGGTAAGTGGAGTTCATGGTATTGGTATTGGTGATGTATTAGATGCCTGCATAAATTTATTTCAAGAAAAAGATAACACAGATAAAAATGAAGGTACACGTATTGCCGTTATTGGTGAACCTAATGTAGGTAAATCTTCACTTGTTAATGCAATCTTAAATGAAAATCGTTCTATTGTATCAAATGTACAAGGTACTACTCGTGATGCAATAGATACACCTTTTACTTATGAAGGAAAACCTTATGTAATTGTTGATACAGCAGGTATTCGTAAGAGAGGTAAAGTATACGAATCAATTGAAAAATACTCTGTATTAAGAGCTTTATCGGCTATTGAAAGAGCAGATGTTGTTTTATTCTTAATTGATGCTGAAAAGGGGATACGTGAACAAGATAAACACGTTGCTGGTTACGCAGAAGAAGCAGGTAAACCGGTTGTTATCGTTGTAAACAAATGGGATACAGTAGAAAAAGATGATAAGACAATGAACGTATTTATTGAAAAAGTACGCACTGAATTTGCTTATTTAGCATATGCACCAATTGTCTTTGTTTCAGCTAAAACTAGACAAAGAGTAATGACAATATTACCAGTAGTAGACAAGGTATATGAAAATACATTAAGAAGAATCCCTACTAATGTATTAAATGAAGTAATAGCGGATTTCCAGATGGTTACACCAGCTCCTGCAAGAAATGGCAAGAGATTCCGTATTTACTATGCAACACAGGTTGGTGTTCAACCACCAACATTCATGCTTTCATGCAATGAACCAAGTCTATTACATTTTACATATCGTAGATTTATTGAAAATCAACTTAGACAATCGTTTGATTTTGAAGGAACACCAATTCATTTGGTTGTTAGAAAGAAGGTTTCCGAATGAAAATAGCTGTTATGGGTACAGGAAGCTGGGGAACAGCTTTAGCACAAGTATTAGCTGATAATAACAATGAAGTACTTTTATATGGTATTAATCCCAAGGAAGTAGATGATATTAATTTAAATCATAAAAATTCTAAATACTTTGATGATTTAGATATTTCTCATTCTTTAAAAGCTACTACTGATATGAATGATATTCAAGACAGTGATATTGTTTTGTTGGCTGTTCCTACAATTGCTGTAGAAGATACTGCTAAAAAAGTATTTGAAATTGTTAAAAATTCAATTTATGTCATAAATGTTGCGAAAGGCTTTCATCCAGTAACTCATGACCGCTTGAGTGTTGTAATTGAAAAAGTGGCTGATAAAGATAAATGCAAAGGTATTATTTCTTTGATTGGCCCATCTCATGCAGAAGAAGTTATTTTAAGAAAATTAACATGTATCAATGCAGTAAGTGAAAATGAAGAAGCTGCTAAAGTTATTCAACATTTATTCTCAAATGATTATTTTAGAGTATATACAAATACTGATGTTATTGGTGCTGAGATTGGTGTAGCAATTAAGAACGTCATGGCTATTGCTAGTGGTATTTTAGAAGGCAGTGGTCAAGGTGATAATGCTAGAGCTGCATTAATGACTAGAGGACTTGCAGAAATGAGTCGCTATGGTGTGAGCTATGGTGGTAAGTTTGAAACATATCTTGGTCTAGATGGAGTAGGGGATTTGATTGTTACTTGCACATCACTGCATTCTCGTAACTTCATGGCAGGTTTTGAAATTGGTAAAACACAAGACGCTGCTACATTTATGAAGAATAATACCAAAACAGTTGAAGGTATTCTTGCTTGTAAAGTTATACATGATGAGGCTCATAAGCGTAATATTTCTATGCCAATTACTGATCAAGTATATGCTGTGCTTTATGAAGGGAAGAGCCCTAATCAAGCAATCAGTGATTTAATGAAACGTGATTTAAAAGCAGAAAACTAGTTTATTAGAAAGTTAAGGTACAAATTATGGATATATCTGATTTTGTAGAAGTAGCGAAAAGACTTAATGTTCTTGGTATAAAAATAACAAAGCTTAACTTTCAACTTGAACGCAACATTTCAAGTAAATGCAACACAATATAAATAAACATTCAAAATATAAGCTTGTATTTCAG
>CAJJTI010000076.1 GCA_905194705.1 uncultured Solobacterium sp.
GTTCGCAAAAAATTTACTGACACCTTAAAAGTATTATCAAAAAACTTATATGATTTACAAACATATAAAGAAGATAGCAAAGATATACAACCTATCGCAAAAACTTTGCTTGATATCGTACGCTTAACAGCAAGCCTATTTGAAGAAGAAAAGAAGAAAGAAGTATGTATGGACTTTTCTGATATGGAAAAATATGCATATCAAATTCTTACAAAAGATAACTTTGCTATATCAAAAATTTATCAAAATACTTTTAAAGAAGTCATGGTTGATGAATTTCAGGATACTTCTACCCTTCAAAATGAAATTATCAAACTACTTGCAAAACAAGGAACGATTTTCAGAGTTGGCGATGTCAAACAATCTATTTATCGCTTCCGCCAGGCAAAACCTGATTTAATGCGTTCATTATTTACTGAAGAAAATGAAAAAACAATTGTCTTAGAACATAACTATCGTTCCAAAGATACGATTGTAAAATTCTGTAATGCCTTATTTTCAAGAGTGATGAATATAGATGGTTGTAAAGATACATACGACGAAAAAGATACGGTAACTGTTGGAACAGAAAGACAGATTGTAAAAGAACCTAATCCTGTTGAATTTATTCTTGTCGAACAAGATCAAGAAGAAAAAATACCTCCAAAAGAGGCGAAAGCATTATATATCGCTAACAAGATTAAAGAATTACATGAGGAAGGTATTCCTTATAAAGATTTCTGTGTATTAGTTAGAAGTCATAGTGATAAACCAACACTACGCTACGCTTTTGACTTATTAGAGATACCTTATGATATTGATGCCCGTGAAGGTTTTTTCAAGACTTCTCTATGTCAAACAATTTATTCTTTATTAAAAGCTATTGTTAATCCTGAAGATGTTTTATCTCTTTTGGCTGTATCTTCAAGTAAATTATATGAATTAAATGATACTGAACTTTCTAATCTAAAAATACAATACGGTTCTTTCTATAAAGGGTTAAAAGAAACTCATTCTGATATATTCAAAGACTTAAAAGATTTTAAAGACATCGCTGATAATAACGGTATTGTTGCTTTGTTAACAGCTATCAGTCAAAAGAATGATTTTTATAATCGTTTAACTTCAAAAGACCAGGCTAACTTTGACTTCCTATTTGAAAAAACAATCACATTAGAAAAAAACTATCATAGCATTTATGACTTGTTAGACTTTATGGAAGCTTCTGAAGATGAAAAATCTACTGAAGCAATGTCCAAAAATAAAGATGATGATGTTGTTACTGTTACAACAATCCACCAATCTAAAGGGCTTCAGTATAAAATAGTCTTTTTATGGAGTACCAGTCAAAACAAGCAAATGGACTTCAGTTCACCAATATTAGTAGATGAAACTCTTGGCTTAGGCTTTAATCATATAGATAAACCATATCGTACAGTTAGACCAACAATGGTAAGACTCGCTATTGAACATAAAGCAAATATCGAAGATTTGGAGGAATTTAATCGACTTCTATATGTTGCATTAACGCGTGCCGAAGAAAAATTATATATTGTGGATAATGCTGAAAAGAAAGTACCTTATGAAGAAAACTACAATATTGCTTCACTAAACAGTCGCAAAGGTATGACTGGCTTAATTCTTTCCGCGATGAAAGAAATCCCTGATTTATTTATAATCAATCATGTATATCTTAATGATTTTGCCTTAAATAAATCACAATATACTCATGAAAAAACAGTATTACCTACATTCACTTTAGATATTCCTGTATATGATTTGCCCGTTAGACCAAGTGAAAAAGAAACCTGTAAATTACCTGCTTTAACTTCAAGAATGAATCTAGGCACAACTTATGGTACTTCTATCCATGAAATATTTGAGAAATTACCTCTTAGAACATGGACCATGGATGATCTAAATACTTATCAGATACCACAAAAAGTAAAAGAACAAATCTTAAATTTCAGTCATTCTGATTTATATCAAAAGGCTTTAACTATGACGATACATAAAGAATATCCATTCTTTGTGAAAAATGGTTCCAGCTACATTCAAGGTATTATCGACTTTTTAGCAATAAATGATAGTGAAGTTATACTAATAGACTATAAAACTGATAACGCTTCATTAGAAACTATTACAAACATGTATCATGAACAGATAATGACCTATAAAGAAGCATTAACTATGCTTTATCCCGATAAAACTATCAGCACTTATATTTACAGCTTATCTAATCAAAAATTTATTGAACTTTAAAAAAATGGTGAAGAACTCACAAAAGAGAACTTCACCATTTTTAGTTTAAAGATAATACTTTATTTTAGATTAAGAAGTATTTTAATACGAATACTACTGCAAGCACATACATTAAAGGGGAAACTTCTTTTGATTTACCATTTAATACATGTAAAACAACATAAGAAATGATGCCGAAAGAAATACCTTCTGAAATAGAATATGCAAAGCCCATAGTAGCAATTGTAATAAAGCAAGGAATAGCTTTTGTTAAATCTAACCAGTCAATGCTTGTTACTTGTTGCATCATTAAGAAACCAACAATGATTAAAGCTGGAGCTGTTGCAAATGATGGAATAGCAGAGAATAAAGGCCATAAGAATAAAGCAACTAAGAACATTACACCTGTTGTGCAAGAAGTTAGACCAGTTCTACCACCTTCGTTAATACCACTTGATGATTCAACGAATGTTGTAATAGTAGAAGTACCTAAGCAAGAACCACATAATGTACCAACTGCATCGGCTAGTAATACTTCTTGAATCTTAGGAAGTTTACCATCTTTATCTAACATATTCGCTTTTGTTGCACATCCTATAACTGTTCCAAGTGTATCGAAGATATCAACAAATAAGAAAGCAAATGTAACTGTAACAAAGTCTAACAAATGGCTTGTAACGAAACCAAAATCAAACTTTAAGAATGTTGGAGCAATACTTGCTGGCATTGCAAATAATCCAGATGGAAGTAACGAATAGAAACCAGCAGCAGGATTAGGAACATAAACACCTGTTAACTCACAAATAATGCCAAGAACCCAAGTAATTACGATTCCAAAAAGCATATAGCCTTTAACACCTTTGATTAAAAGGAATGCCATAATAAGTGTTCCAACTAATGCAAGTAATACTGTAATACCTTCACTTGTAAATGTACCAGCAGCGATACTTGATTTTAATGAAAATAGAGAAACAAGAGTAGCACCATCAACGATGATGTGTGCATTTTGCATACCAATAAAGGCAATAAAGAAACCAATTCCTACAGAAACCGCAATTTTTAGATTCTTTGGAATAGCATCAAAAATAGCTTGACGTACATTTGTTAATGATAAAACAATGAACACTAAACCTTCAACAAATACAGCTGTTAAAGCAACTTGCCAAGAATAACCATATGCGCCACAAACTGTATAAGCAAAATATGCATTTAATCCCATACCTGCAGATAATGCAAATGGTGAATTAGCAAATAATGCCATGCAGAAACAAGCAATAGCACTGGCAATACCTGTTGCTGTGAAAACTGCACCAGTATCCATACCAGAAGCACCTAAAATACCAGGGTTAACCGCTAAAATGTATGCCATTGTCATAAATGTGGTTAAACCTGCAACAACTTCAGTACGAACATTAGTTTTGTTTTCAGAAAGTTTAAATAATTTTTCTAACATCTTTTATCTCCCCTCATTCCACATAACGTAAAAAAACAAAAACACATCCTCATGCGAGAATGATGGAGAAATGCATCGTAGTCCTGCAGTTATGGCTGCTGGGTAGAAACACTTTCACCAATTTGAAAGCATATACGATATGTGGTAACACAAGCATTCTAATCTTATTCCTTAGATTTGAAAAGAGCAAAATTCATATTTCATCTTGAAACTCACAAACAAAAAAGCACATATGTCATAAATTAGTCCCTTACATATGTGCTAAAAATCATGTATATTTTGTTATTTTATTTTGTAATATCTTGATAACAATGTGGTCTTCTATCTCTAAATAATCCCCATGACAAGCGGTCTTCTTTAATTTTATCAAGATCATATTCTTGATATAAGATTTCTTCTTTATCATAACTAGCTTCGACTAAGATTTCTCCTCTTTCATCTGTCATAAAAGAAGATCCATAAAAATTCAGCGATGACTTTTGATTGCCATTTTCTTCACTTGGTTCAACAGTTTCTAAACCAATACGATTAGCAGCGATAACAGGAACGATATTTGCTGCAGAATGTCCCATCATTACTCTTTGCCAATGTCTTCTACTATCTACATTTAGAATCGGCTCAGATCCAATCGCGGTAGGATAGAAAATTAGTTCTGCACCATTTAAAGCTAAACATCTGGCTGTTTCTGGAAACCATTGGTCCCAACATATGCCTGCACCAATTCTTCCAAACTTTGTATCAAACACTTTGAAACCTGTATCTCCAGGAGTAAAGTAGAATTTTTCCTGGTAATAGTGATCATCTGGAATATGTGTCTTACGATATGTTCCTAAAAGCGTACCGTCCACATCAATATAAGCTAATGTGTTATAAGTGCAGTTACCACTTGCTTCATAGAAGCTGATTAGAAGAACAATATTTAACTCTTTAGCTAGTCTTAAAGCCATTTTAACTGCATCATTTTCTAATGTTGGTTTAGCAAATGAGTAGTAATCATATCTTCTTTCTTGACAGAAGTATTGTCTTTCAAATAATTCAGGTAATAATACAATATTTGCCCCATTTGCAGCAGCTTCTCTAATTTTACTTTCAGCATTTTTCAAATTATCTTCCAGGCAATTAGATAAACGCATTTGAACAGCTGATACTTTAACGTTTCTCATTATCTAACCTTAATGCGAATCCACTTATCTGATAATACTTTCTTTAGTGTTTCGTTATTTTTGAATACTTCATTATTTGGATTAGATGCATCAAATGAATATGCAGAGTTATCGTAATATACTTCACCTTCAGATTTTAATGTTTCAACAACTTTCTTGTTTTCTGAAGTATAACCAACTGTAATTGAGCTATCTAAAGCAGAATCATAACTTAACATAAAGTTGATAAATTCATTGGCAAGTTTTGGATTTTTTGCATTTGCTGGAATAGCGAATGAATCGCTCCATACGTTAGTTCCTTCTTTTGGCATATAAAAATCCATATCTTCATTTTCAGAGATGATATAAGCAGCAGCACCGCTATATACAACAGCAATATCTCTTTCACCATTGATCATTGCATCATTAACTTCATCAGTTACATATGCTGGTTGCATTGTGTCATGTAATTCACATAACCAGTTGTAAGCTTCTTCAATTTCATCCATATTTTCAGTATTCATAGAATAACCTAATGCTTTTAAAGCAACCATGAATGAATCTCTTTCAGAGTCATACATAAAGATACGTCCTGCATATTTTGTATCTCTTAAGATATTCCAGCCTAGTTCGTCTAATTCTTCTTTACTTACAGTATTTTTGTTATAAACAAGACCTACAGAACCCCAGAAATAAGGAACAGAATAAACACCATCTGGATCATATTCATTTCTTAAAGCAACTACTTGAGGATCCATATCTTCTAGATTTGTCATGTAGCTGTAATCAATAGGTTGAAGTCTACCTTCATCCATTAGTCTTTCAATCATATAATCACTTGGCACAATAACATCATAAGAACTGCCACCTAGTAATTTTGTATAAAGAATTTCATTAGAATCAAACATAGAGTAATTTACTTTTACACCGAACTCTTTTTCAAAATTAGAGATAACATCATCACCAATGTATTCTCCCCAGTTGTAAACATTCAAAACATCGCTTCCATATTTTTCAATAGGATCTTCTTTCACTGTTGTCTTTGAATTTGAGCAGCCACCAAGACCTAGTAAAACACATAAAACTGCTGTAACACTGATTATCTTTTTCATTACTTTTCCCCCTTTATACATAAAAAAGACAGATGTATTTATACACCTGTCCATCAAAAACAAACTAAGTCATTTCTATAACAGAAATCGCTTCTTATTGATATTTCATAAGGTATATAAACACTTTACAAAATTGAGCTTTTAACTCAATCAATAAGGGTGAACCCCTTCCGTATTCCACTAAACACGGTTCTTGCCTCCTCAGCAAGTTTCGGTCTTTGACCCGGCGTTCCGTAGCCTTAGCGCATTTCTTAGCGGTCAAATTCTGTTACAGATTTTTGCAACTTTCAAATAATAATATAGTTATTCAAAAATGACAATGACTTTTTTCAACAATATGAAAATAAACAGTTATTTTTCTTATCATAGATCAATTATCACTATTTCCACAAAAAACATCCATGTAGATAACTCTACACAGATGCATCTATATCATGTAATTGATTAAGTGCTATTTCATTAAATCCATCAAGCTTGATTGAATCATTTTTTCTTTTTAGAAATGATGCGAGTTTATCACCTTGTTTTTCAGAAGCTAGAGGAACAGTATATGTATTATCATCAAAAGTTAATACCGCTTTTCTTTTTTTAGCATTAGCTAAAGTCAAGGATTGTAATTCATCATATGTATATTCTTTGCATTTAGCTTTTTTATAAGCAAGCATCCTATCTTCCAGAAAGAAACATTCACCTAGCATTACTGCATCATTATATTCATCAGCGTTTTTTAGTGTTCTAATATATTTCTTAATCTTTTCTTTTTCAATATTGTACTTAATTAGTATAACTGCTAAACATAACGCAAGAATACCAATAACAACTTTCATTAATACAGCAGAAACATTCATTAATGTAAAAATACTAACGAAAATTAAGATAGTAAAAACTGTCATTAGTGGCATATATGCCATAGCTAGATACGATAACAAATAATTTTTAATCATGACTATTCTCCATAACTTGTTCCACCAGTAACGTCAAAATATTCTTCAAAACTTTCGTACTCATCAACGTTATAAATAGCTGTAGCGTAATCTACACCAACATATCTAAAATGCCATGGTTCATAAGTATATCCAGTAATTTCATACTTACCCTTTGGATATCTCATAATAAATCCATATTCATGTGCATGTTCTCTTAACCAGATACCTTCTGTGATATTTCCAAAGCAGGCACGATTACTTCCGTTAGATTCAGAATCAGTTGTTAAAGAATCACATCCCGTAGCTTGTTCTCGATCTGCTGTAGCCCCAATATCGGCTGCTAAACCAGTTTGATGATCTGAATATCCAGGTCGTGAGCTTTTCGCATCAGCTACTTCGCCTCCACCATATACTGTATAGAATAAATAGTTCTGTTCTGATTCACTTCTATATCCAGAAATTAGTCGTAAAATAACACCATCATTTCTTGCGGCAGAAAACATTTCTTCTAATGCATGAGCGGCTGTTTCACGCATATAAGCTCCACTGCCATTGACTTGTGGTTGCACTAAGTCACTTGGTTCATAACCATCTGGCAGTTTATGTTTTTTATTTGCAAGAATCAAATAACTATCTGTATCAGTAAATACACTTGGATCAATCGTAGGCTCTATAGTAGCTGTACTTTCAGGAGTACTCGTTACTGTAACAGGTGTAGCAGTATTAGAAGGATTATCAACATTATTTCTTTTAGGACGGCGAATAAATCTCGCATATAAGCCTAAAATAAGCATACATACTAAGACTGTTAAAATAATTCCTTCTAGTACTCTTTTCATTTTTTATTTCTCCAATATTTTTGTTTTATCTAAAAATTTAATCAATATATAACCAAGTATAACAGATATTAATTCCCCAATTGCAACTTCAACTCCACAAATTAGAGAACCTGTCACAATATTTGTAGGGAAATATAATACGCCAAGTTCAATTCCAACAAAGAAGAAATTGAATACTACTGGCATAAGCATAGCCCATACAGGGTAGCCTTTTATACATTTATTACGTAATTTGTATGTACAAACAGCAGCCAAGAATGTAGCAAGTGTACCAACAACCGCATCAATCATACCTGTTGGATTTACTCCAAGCATTACTCCAAATAAATTAGTTAAGAAGCAACCAAGTGTTACACCCCAAATACCAGGTTCATAAATAAGTGGTAATAGTGTTAGTGCTTCAGCAATTCTCACCTGGATATTTCCATATGAGATTGGTGCTAGAACAAGTGATACAACTGTGTATACAGCCGCAATCATTGCTACTTTCGTAAATGTTTTTGTGTTCATGAATAAATCATCTCCTTATTTTCACTTAACGTCAGGTAGCCGCTACTGACGGGAGTTAAAACTCCAGGTACTTATTCTAACTCACAAAATATATTAAAAAAAGGGAAATTTAATCATTTCCCAAAGAGATCACTATGTGAACCCGTTCTTGTAAGGGTTAATACAAGTAAATCATTCTCTACACGATAAATTAACAACCAATCTGGCTGAATATGACATTCACGATGTCCTACCCAATTTCCAGTCAAAACGCGATCTTTATTCTTTTCCGAAAGTTGTTCACCGTTTGAAAGTTTACGAATAATATCATCCAGAAGATCAATTTCCAAAAGACGTTTCATAGCTAACTTATAATCTTTTTTGAATTGATTTGTCCAAACAATATCTAGATGTTTGCTCATTTCTTTAATTCCTTCAATGCTTCCTCAACGTCGGAATAACGTTTTACAGAAGAATCACGAGCAATACTCTCTGCCTCTAACATAGCTAATACTGTTTCTTTATTCGGTTGTTCCATACGAACATCAAATGGAAACCCACCTGCCCGAATTGATTGACGTAAAAAAACATTAATAGCTGTAGTCAAGTTGATACCTAACTCGTTATATAACGCTTCACATTGTTTCTTAATATCACTATCCATACGTACACTGAAATTTGTTGTGTTTGTCATATTACGTATCATAAATTTAGGTCAGGAATTTATGATTTTTCCTTTCTTGGCCTATAT
>CAJJTI010000077.1 GCA_905194705.1 uncultured Solobacterium sp.
AGAAAGAACGTTTAGACAACTTCTTAGGCGGAATCAAAGAAATGAAGAAACTTCCTGATGCAATCTTCGTAGTAGACCCACTAGAAGAACACAATGCAGTTGCAGAAGCTAAAAAATTAAATATTCCTGTATTTGCATTAGTTGATACAAATGCAGACCCAACTGTAGTAGATTTTGCAATTCCAGCAAATGATGATGCTGTTCGTTCAATCAAATTAATGGTTAGTGCAATGGCTGACGCTGTTATTGAAGCTAAGAGTGGTGTTCTAGAAACAGCTTACCAAGAAGATCAAACAGCTGAAGATATTACAATGAAAGATGTAATGATCAACGTTGAACAACAAGCTGCTGAATATGAAAAGAAACGTCGTCAAAAGTATGAAGAACGTCGTGCTCAAATGCAAAAAGACCGTCGTGGAAACTACAATGGTGAACGTCGTGTATTCCGTAAAGATGGTGCTAAAAATGTAAAGGCTGAAAATGCTGAAGCACCTGCTGCTAAAGAAGCAACAACAAAGGAGGAAGCTTAAGATGGCAATTACTGCTTCTCAAGTAAAAGAACTTCGTGAATCAACTGGCGCTGGAATGATGGATTGCAAGAAGGCTCTTGTTGAATGTGATGGCGATATGGCAGCTGCTACAGACTGGCTACGTAAAAAGGGTATTGCTAAAGCTGAAAAGAAGGAAGGCCGTACTGCTGCTGAAGGTTTAACAAAAGTTAAGATTGAAGGCAACCGTGCTTGCATCGTTGAATTAAACGCTGAAACAGACTTCGTTGCTAAAAATGACAAATTCTTATCATTATTAGACTTAGCTCTTGATACAATTATGGCTGCTAACCCAGCAACAGTAGAAGAAGCATTAGCTTTAAATGCTGGTGAAGGAACATTAAATGATGCAATCGTTAATGCTGTTGCTATCATTGGTGAAAAAATCAAATTACGTCGTTTCGCTCTATTAGAAAAGAACGACGATGAAATGTTCGGAAGCTATTCTCATAATGGTGGTGTAATTTCTGCATTAGCAGTATTCAAAGGAACAGAAGATGCTCAACTTGCTAAAAATATTTGTATGCAAATTGCTTCTATGTCTCCAGAATATGTTTCAAGAAATGACATGCCTCAAGATGTAGTTGCTCATGAACGTCAGATTCAAGAAGAATTAGTTGCTAACGATCCTGCTTTAGCAGCTAAACCAGAAAAAGTAAAAGCTGGTATCATTGAAGGAAGAGTATCTAAATCACTTCAAGATATGTGCTTGGTTGATCAAATTTTCTTCTTAGATCAAGACAAGAAATGCGGTCAATATTTAAAAGAAAACGGTGCTGAAGTAGTTAGCTTTGTTCGTTACAAAGTTGGTGAAGGTATCGAAAAAGCAGAAAGTGACTTCGCTGCTGAAGTTGCTGCAATGGCTAAATAAGCTAAAAATTAAAGATAAAAGGGATTTATGAAGTTGTACTAAACGTACAGCTTCTTTTTTTGATCTATAAGAAAAGTCACCCAAATGTGACTTTAGTTGAAATATGTAAATAGGAATCCTTCTCTTACGCATCCTGTAGAGATTTGTATTTTATTCGCTTTGAATCCTTTCACTATACTCATTAACATATTTAATCCTGGTAAATAAACTTCTTGTCTACCTGCTTCAATAGATTCTTTCATATGGCTAATCATATCAGCATCTTTCTCTACCAGTTTGTTATAAATATATTCAAGTTTTGATACATCCATGTAACTTTCATGAGTTTGATATACATTTTGATATAACTTGAGAGAAGCTCTTGCTGTACCACCAATACCGATGATTGTATTAGTTTTTGTTTCAAGTAGTTTTGGGTAGGTATCAAGAGTATCTTCTACATATTTATCAGCGATAAGAGGTGATACTTCTTGTTTACTTAAGCGAACACATCCTACGGGAATAGAAACAGCTTCAATAATTTTATTATCTTTAAAAGATATAAATTCTGTACTTCCTCCACCTATATCAAAAGCAGTACCTGTAGAAATAAATTTCGTATCAATAAGACTACCTAAATAATCTAGTTCTGCTTCTTCTTTACCAGATAAAGCAATAACCTCAATACCACAATTGCTAAATGCCTGTAACATTTCTTTACGGTTATCTATATTGCGGTGAGGCTCTGTAATGAAAGCTTTGTATTCTTTAATTTGATATTCTTCAAGAATTTTTTTATATTCTTTTAAAACATTACATGTCTTTTCTATTCCTTCTTCTTTCATTACATGGTTTTCTATATAACTAACTAAATGAACATGAGAAGATGTATGGAAAATGACTTTAGGAAATTCATTCACTAATTCATAAATAATTAAAACGACAGTATTTGATCCAATGTCGATAACACCAAATTGCATATTTAACCTCCAAACATTACTATTTTACATTGAAATGTGTAGGAATATCCATCAAGTATGTAATATAATAATTACAAAGAACCGGAGGACATCATGTATAAAAGAGTCTTACTCAAATTAAGTGGAGAAGCTTTAACAGGGCAAGAAAAAAATTTTGATCCTGTAGTACTTCGTGCACTTGCTGAAGAAATTAAAGAAGTAAGTAATTCAGGAATTCAAGTAGCTATTGTTGTTGGTGGAGGAAACTTCATTCGTGGAAAGACAATAGAACAAATAGGAATGGATAGAGTTCAAGGTGATTCTATGGGAATGCTGGCAACGATTATTAACGCTCTTGCAATTCAATCTTCATTAGAATCTATTGGTGTTGATACTAGAGTCATGACATCAATTGAAATGCCAAAAGTAGCAGAACCATTCATTCAAAGAAGAGCTGTACGTCATTTGGAAAAGGGACGTGTAGTAATATTTGGTGGCGGTACAGGAAGCCCATTCTTTACTACAGATACAACAGCAGCATTACGTGCCAGTGAAATTAAAGCTGATGTAATTTTAATGGCTAAAAACGGCGTAGATGGTGTATATTCTGCAGATCCAAAAAAAGATCCAACAGCTACAAAATATGATGAATTAACTTATATGGATTTATTAAATAAAAATCTACAAGTTATGGATTCAACGGCTACAAGTATGTGCATGGACAACAAAATTCAATTAAGAGTATTTAATATGAATGAAACAGGCAACATTATTAAAGCAGCTACTGGTGCTGATATTGGCACTGTAATTAAATAGGAGGAAAGAAATATGGCTTATCAGATTGTTGATACAAGCAAAGAAAAAATGGAAAAAGTATTAGTTCATCTAAAAGAAGAATTAAATACAATTCGTACAGGTGCAGCAAACGCCAGCATGTTAGACAGAGTTATGGTTGATTATTATGGATCACCTACACCTCTAAACCAAATTGCCGGTATTTCTGTACAGGAAGGTAGAATTTTGGTGATTAAACCTTATGACCCATCCAGTTTAAAAAATATTGAAAAGGCATGCAATGAGGCAGATCTTGGTATTGCTCCACAAAATGATGGTACTGTAATTCGTTTAACAGTTCCTCAATTAACAGGTGATACTCGTAAAGAAATGACTAAAAAAGTAGGCAAGATTGCTGAAGAAGTTAAAGTACAAATTCGTAATATCCGTCGTGATGCAAATAACGCTATCAAGAAAGATGAAACAATGGATGAAGATGTACAGAAGGATGCTGAAAACGAAATCCAAAAATTAACAGACAGCTTTGTTAAACAAGTTGAAGAAATTGCAAAGAAAAAGAATGACGAAGTTTTAAAAGTTTAATTACTTACATGAGGGAGAAATTCTTCCTCTTTTTTTATGCTTTTTAGTACAATAGAAGTATGTCAAATATTGAAATTCAAAATCTTCAAAAATCTTATGGTACTCATACTGTAATTAAAGATATTTCTCTTACGATAGAAAATGGTTCAAGAGTAGTAATACTGGGGCCAAGTGGTGCGGGAAAAACGACCTTATTACGTTTAATTGCAGGACTTGAAACAGTTAGCATGGGACAAATTTCTTTTGATGATACCAATAAAAATGTCGCTATGATATTTCAAAATGGTGGTCTTTTTGAGCATGCAAAAGTAAAAGATAACATTACGTTAGGATTAAAAAAACTTGGATATACCAAAGAAGAAATTAACAATAAGTTAATTGAAGTAGCAAGTTTACTGCATATTGAATCTTTGCTAGATAGATATCCTGTTTCTTTGTCAGCAGGAGAAAAGCAAAGGGTTGGTATTGCTAGAGCAATTATTAGAAATCCAAGTGTATTACTTCTTGATGAACCATTCAGTAATTTAGATGAAGAATTAAGTTTTGCTTTAAAAAGAGATTTACTAAAAATGCAGGAATCATTAAATATGACAATGATTGTTGTTACACATAATATTGAAGAAGCTTTCTTTTTTAGTGAGAAAATAGGATTATTAAAAGATGGCATATTACTAGAATATAATTCTATAGAAAAGATACTGGATAAACCATCATGCATGGATTCTTTGTTATTTCTTTTTCCTGATATCAATCGTTTAAATGGAAAAATTCACGATAAGAAATTGTATATAAATGATTTATATATACAAGATATTGATGAAAAAGATGCAGATATTATTATGTTAATTAAAAAAGAGGCTATTGAATTAGATAGTGGAAATATCTTTGCAGAGTTAGAACATAGTTCTATTCAAAAAAATGGTTATATCAATGAATTGGAATTAGGGGAATATAATTTAAATTGTTATACAGCTAATAAAGTAGATACGGGAAAGAAAAATATTTCATTTACTGATTATTATTTATTTTTACAGAATGGTCAGTTTATCAATCACATGCATAAATAATTTTGTTTCGTTATGCTATAATTTTAGAAGTTATGGAAAAGATGAAAGAATGTAAACATTTAGCAATTATTATGGATGGCAATGGCAGATGGGCGAAAAGCAAAGGACTCCCAAGATCTGCTGGTCATATGGCAGGGTCAGATAACGTTCGTAATATTGCAATTGCAGCTAATGAATTAGGAATTAAGTATTTAACACTATATGCTTTTTCTACGGAAAACTGGAAGAGAAGTCAGGATGAAGTTGGATATTTAATGAAATTACCAGCTGTATTTTTTAAAAAATATATGAAAGAATTTTTAGACCGTGGTTTTAGAATTCGCATGATAGGAGAGTTAGACGCATTACCTGAAGCTACTTATAAAGTACTGAAAGAGGCAGAAGAAAAATCTAAAAATAACACAGGTTTATCTTTAAATATTGCGATGAATTATGGTTCACATAGAGAAATACTACTTGCAGCAGAGAAATATGCTAAAGATGTATTAGAACATAAAAGAGATATTGCTCTAACAGAAGAAGACTTTGAGCAGTATTTAATGACAAAAGATTTCCCACCTGTAGATTTATTAGTTCGTACAAGTGGTGAACAAAGAATTTCCAACTATTTATTGTGGCAAATAGCCTATGCAGAATTGATATTTGTAAATGAAAGTTGGCCAGAATTTACACCTGCTATATTAAAGAAATGCTTAGAAGAATATAGTAATCGTGATCGTAGATTTGGAGGTGTTAAAGAATGAATAAAAATATGTTAATTAAAACTTTAACAGCATTAGTATTAGTTGCCATAGTTATTCCACCATTTTACTTTGGAGGAATATTACTTAAGCTTTTAGAGTTAGCTGTTATCTTTATTGCATCCTATGAAATATCTTCATTATGCGATCAAAAACCACATTGGGGTATGACCGTTTTAATGACTGTTTTTATCACTTCAATGATTTACTTTCCATCAGATTATTACTTTGCAGGAATTGGACTATATCTAGTTCTTTTGTTTGTATATCATTTAGTAAACGAAAACTTTTCTATTGATGCATTAGTATATAACTTTATTATCGTATTTATTCTTACACAGGCATTACTTGCTATTACTTGGATTTATAGAGAAACATTTGGATTTACAGTAATGTTGTATGTTGCTTTAGCTACATATCTTTGTGATACTGGTGCTTATTTCTTTGGTGTATTTTTTGGAAAACATAAATTTATTCCACGTATTTCACCAAATAAAACATGGGAAGGTGCAATAGATGGATATTTTACAGGAGCGATTATTTCCTTAATATTTGCACTTTCTTTCTGCAAGATGCTGCCAGTTCATTTTGTGATTGTATCAAGTTTAATCCTTCCAGCAATTGCTGAAGTAGGTGATTTAGCATTCAGCAGTATCAAGAGAAGATATAAGATTAAAGACTTTGGTTCATTTTTACCAGGTCATGGGGGAATCTTAGATAGAATTGATTCATTGTTATTCTGTTTAATGGTATTCCATATATTATTAACTTTTATGGTGATGTAAATGAAAAAAAGAATTTTATTACTAGGTGCCAGCGGTTCAATTGGCACGCAGACAATCGATATTATCGAACAACATCCTGAACAATATGAACTTGTTTCTTTTGGGGTCGGTAAAAATATCGATTATGCAAGAAAACTGTTAACAAAATATCCTGTATCTTTAATTTCGGTTGAAAGAAAAGAAGACAGTGAAGAGTTGCAAAAAGAATTTCCACATACTAGAGTTACCTATGGTAGTGCAGGTTTAGTAGAGTTAGTGACAAGTGTTAATTATGATTTACTTGTTAATGCATTAGTTGGGTTTGTTGGTTTAGAGCCTACTTTAAAAGCCTTAGAAACAAAACATAATGTTGCTTTAGCAAATAAAGAAACATTAGTTGTTGGTGGTGAACTTGTTAATAAAGCAGCTTTAGAAAACGGTTGTGTTATTACACCAATTGACAGTGAACATTCAGCCATTGCACAATGTTTAGCAGGTAATCCATATAAACAGATTAAAAAACTAATCATTACTGCTAGTGGTGGTTCTTTCCGCAAAAAAACAAGAGAAGAATTAAAAGATGTTACTGTGGAAGAGGCACTAAGTCATCCTAACTGGACAATGGGTGCGAAAATTACAATCGACAGTGCAACAATGATGAATAAAGGCTTTGAAGTTATGGAAGCACATTATTTGTTCGATATTCCTTATGAACAAATTGATGTCTTAATGCATGATGAAAGCATTATTCATTCCATGGTTGAATATAAAGATGGTGCCGTTATGGCAGAACTTGGTACACCTGACATGCGTATACCAATTCAATATGCAATTAGTGATCCAGAAAATTTAAGATCTGAATTAAATTTAGGCGAATCATTGGATTTAGCAAAAGTTGCCACAATGCATTTTCATGCGCCAGATTATAACCGTTTTCCATTATTGAAACTGGCATATGATATTGGTCAAAATCCTGGAACAAACCAGGCTGTATTAAACGCTTCTAATGAAGTTGCTAATGCAGCATTTAGAAATCATCGTATTCCTTTTTTGATGATTGAAGAAGTAGTCTTTAAAACCGTTGAAGCTTTTGAAAATAAGCCAGTAACTTCTTTGAAAGAGTTAATTGAAGTAGATCAAAAAGCTAGAAAGTACGCTGAAGACTATATTAGAAACAAGGAGAATAAATGACATTTATTTATTTTTTATTAGCTTTAACAGTAATCATTTGTCTTCATGAATTAGGACATTTAATCGCTGCGAAGATATTTGGCGTTTACTGTTATGAATATTCTTTTGGTATGGGACCAGTTCTTTTACAGAAAAAAGGTAAAGAAACAACATACAGCATAAGAGCGATTCCTGTTGGTGGTTTTGTTTCGATGGCTGGAGAAACGGATGGAGATGAAGTTTATCCTGATGTGATAGTTCCCAAAGGAAGAAGATTAACTGATCAAAAACCATGGAAGAAAATCATTATTATGCTTGCGGGCGTATTGATGAATTTTGTTCTTGCCTGGATTATATTTTCATTAATTACATTATCAAATGGCACTTATGTTAATTCTCCTAAAGCAGTTATTGCTGAGGTAGTAGAAAATTCACCAGCCGAAAAAGCAGGTATGCAACCGGGAGATAAGATATTAAAAATCACCGCAGAAGATGGTAGCTCCGTAAAGCCTGACACATTCCTTGATATGAGAATGTTTGTGGCTGAAAAAGAAGATGATACTTTAACCTATGAGATTCAAAGAGGAGAAGAGGTAGTAACAGTATCTGTAACACCTGAATATAATGCTGAACAAGAAAGTTATATGATTGGTATTGTAGGTAATGATGCAGAATTAGTACCTGTGAATCTATTGAATTGTTGGGTTTATGGATTTAAGATGATGTTGCTAGTTGGTAGTATGATGTTTTCAGCAATTATCAACTTGTTTAAAGGAATTGGATTAAAAAACTTAAGTGGTCCAGTTGGTATATATAACGCAACCGAGGAATATGTAGCCTTAGGTTTCTCGAGTTATATGTTATTAATTGCTCAGTTATCACTTAATGTAGGTATACTCAATTTATTACCATTACCTGTTTTAGATGGAGGACAAGTCATTGTCACACTTGTGGAATGGATTATCGGTAAAACTTTAAATCAAAAAGTGAAGACAGTTATTATGACTGTATGCTGGGTATTATTAATTGGCTTAATGTTATTTGTTACATTGAATGATATAGCACGCTTATTTTAATTTTAAGGAGGAAATATGGCAACTATTTTAGTAACAGGTGGAACAGGTTATATTGGTTCACATACATGTGTAGAATTATTAAATGCTGGATATGATGTTATTATCATGGACAATTTATATAATTCTAGTGAAGAAGTATTAAAAAGAATCGAAAAAATTACTGGAAAGAAAGCAAAATTCTATAAAGTTGATTTATTAGATAAAGAGGGTATTCGTACTATCTTTAAAGAAAATACAATTGACGCTGTTATCCATTTTGCAGGATACAAGGCAGTTGGTGAATCTGTACAAATTCCACTAACTTATTATCAGAATAACGTTGCAGGATCTTTAAATCTATATGAAGTAATGAATGAATACAATGTTAAGAAAATTGT
>CAJJTI010000078.1 GCA_905194705.1 uncultured Solobacterium sp.
AAAGGTAAATATTCTATTTCTGAAATTGCTGAATTAACACAATTATCAGAAGAAGCTATTGAAAAAATAGCTCAAGAATTAAAAAGCTTGGACTCAGAATGAATTTCTAAGAAAAACTAAATAAATATAAAATTGAAGGATGAAAGGAAGGTTTCGCTGTTGGATTTACTGATAGCTAAAAATATCCAACAATCCTTATCACAGAACCAAAACATAATAAATGAGCTACATTTTTAATTATCGAAAAAGGGAGATAACTACATATTTCCCTTTTTCTATCATTATTTTTCTAAAGCTAAATCATTTTGGATTTGTTGTTCGACATGTTTTATTACAGCATATGATGTATATCCTAAATATACTGCCGCAACAACCCAAGCCGCTTGATCAGTCCACGTAATTGCATCAAATTTAAACATTGGCACAAATACCATTGCCACAAAACTTCTCGCAAACATTTCTAGTATTCCACCAAACATTGCTCTAGCAGAATAGCCAAGTCCTTGAATTGACATACGCATGACGATAACTAAAGAAACTACTGGGAAGAAATATCCCATTCTTCTTAAATATAGTGCTGAAGCATCCAGCACAGCAGCTTCTGAACTGCTCACAAACATCATACTCATCATTCTTCCGAAGAAAATCATAATTATTCCCGCAACACATGCATACAATGTTCCTAAAGTTACACTAATTTTAAATCCTTGGCGAATTCTATCTGTTTTCTTAGCACCATAATTTTGTGACAGGAATGTAGAAGCAGTAGCTCCAATCGCATCAAATGGACACATCATTAACTGTTTTATTTTTAAACCTGCTGTAAAACCAGAAACATATATTGTACCCAGTGAATTGTTTGCTGATTGCATAGTCATTGAACCAATAGCTGTAATTGAAAATTGTAATCCCATAGGAACACCCATAGAAAGTAGTCTTCCAGACCTTTCTTTTGACATTTCTCTATGTTCTCTATGAAGATGTAATACTTCAAATTTCTTTATAATAAGAAGAAGACATAATATACCACTAATAGCTTGAGATACAATTGTCGCTATAGCTGCTCCAGCACAACCTAGATTTAAATTGATAATACAGAAGAAATCTAAACCAATATTTAATACTGCCGAAAAAGCCAAAAAGTAAAATGGTGTTTTACTGTCGCCAATCGCTCTTAATAATGCTGCTAAATAGTTATAAAGAAGTGTAAAAGGAATACCCGCAAAAATAATCACGAGATACGAATATGCATATTCATATATTTCTTTATTTACTTGTAATATTGCTAAAATCTGAGGACATAAAATCACAACAGCAGTTGTTACAACTACTGCAAATAACGCCACTAAAACACCACCGTTAAAAACATATTTACGCATTTCATCAATTTCATCTGCCCCAAATTTTTGAGCGACAGGAATACTGAATCCTTGACATATACCCTGACAAAAACCTAATACCAAAAATTGTACACTGCTGCTTGAGCCTACCCCTGCTAAGGCAACAGAACCAAGTGTTTGACCTACTATAGCTGTATCTACAATGTTATAAAACTGTTGAAACAAGTTACCTAACAATAAAGGAATACTAAAAGCCAGTATTAGTTTTAATGGATTACCACTAGTCATGCTTTTCGACATAAAACTATCTTCCTCCCTAAACAATAATTACTAATTATAATCCAATTATTATAAAAAATTTAAAAAGTAGATCAAAAATCTACTTTCTACTTTTATTTTAAAAAGCCTTTTAAGAACTTTTTAGCTTGTCTAACACCCATATTTAATAATTCATTTTCAACCTTGTTTGTTGCTTTGCGTTGCAAGCGTTCTGCTGCTGTAGGTTTATTTGCTTTTCTAGCCGCAGCTCTTTCTTCTTCACGTTTTTTACGAAGAGCTTCTTTTTCTTCTTCCTTGGCTTTCTTTTCATCTTCTAACGCTTGAGCTTCATCTTTACGAATATCTTCTAAATCTTCATAAGCTGATTGAGGATCGTGAGATCTTTCATATTTACCATAAATAGAATCAGATTCAATAGAACGTTGTACTTTATCTGCACCAATAATTCCCATTTTTGATTTAGGTGGAAGAACTTTTGTCTTTTCAACAACTGATGGTGCCCCGTCAGGTTGTAATGCAGATACTAGTGCTTGACCTGTCTTAAGCTCTGTAATCATTTCTGCTGTATCAAACTCAGGATTAATTCTGAAACTGTCTGCTGCTATCTTAACAGCTTTAATTTCATTCGGTGTATAAGCACGCAAAGCGTGTTGAATACGTGTACTTAATTGTGCAAGTACAGCATCAGGAATATCTGCTGGATTTTGTGTAATGAAGAAAATACCAACACCCTTTGAACGAATCAATTTAACTGTCTGTTCAATTCTATCGAGTAATTGTTTAGGTGCTTTATTAAATAGTAAATGTGCTTCATCAAAGAAGAAGACAATCTTTGGTTTATCTAAGTCACCTACTTCAGGTAGTTTTTCTTCTAATTCTTCTAACATCCACTCTAAGAAAGTAGCATATAACAAAGGATGTCTGAATAATTCATCACATTCAATGATATTCATCATTCCTAAGCCACCTTCCTGGCTCATCCAGTCATCAATATTTAAAGCCGGCATACCAAAGAAAATATCGCCACCCTGTTCTTCAAGTTCTAATAATTTACGTTGAATTGCACCTACACTTTGTCTTGTGATATTTCCATATTTCAAAGTAAAGTCTTTTGCATGTTCTCCAACGTAACTGGCCATAGCTTGTAAATCTTTTAAATCGATTAAATCAAGCTCCATGTCTCTTGCAACTCTGAATATAATATTTAAAATTCCTTGTTGAGCTTCTGTACAGTCTAAAATTCTACTCAACAGTAATGGTCCCATACTTTGAACAGTCGCACGAATTGGATGACCTTCTGATTGATAAATATCAAAGAAATGTACCGGATACTTTTGTACATTAAATCCTGTAATATTCATAGAATCTAATCTTTCTTGAATACTACCCATATCACCTTGTTCTATCATTCCTGTTAAGTCACCCTTAACGTCAGATATAACTGTAGGAATACCAAGTTCACTTAATGATTCAGCGATAACTTTTAAAGTAATTGTCTTACCAGTACCAGTAGCACCAGCAATTAAACCATGTCTATTAAACATTTTAGGATATAAAACTACTTCTTTATCTCCTGCTTTACCGAGCAAAATTTGATTATCTTTAATCATGTAGAAAATCCTCTCTTTTCTTTTTTTATTATATCTTATCTCTTTTTCATATTTAAGAAAAAACAGCTATTACGTCTTATAATATGAAAAAGGAGTTTTTATGAAAGCGACAGTAATTGTAGATAATATTGGTAATATTTACCCTGGTGAATGGGGATTATGTATTTATATAGAAAATAATGGCAAGAATATCTTATTAGACGCAGGATCCTCTAATTTATTTATTGATAATGCAAAAAAATTAAATCTAAATCTTCAAGCAGTAGATTATGGTGTATTGTCCCATGCTCATTATGATCACGCTAATGGTATTCCAGCCTTTTTAGATTTAAACAAGAATGCTAAATTTTATGTTCAACGTTCCACTGCACCAAATTGTTATTCAAGAAAGAAATTATTCCGCCATTACATTGGTATACCAAAAAGGTTGTTAACTGACTATGCTGATAGAATCGTTTATGTAGATGGGGACTTGGAACTTGATAAAGGAGTTTATATCATCCCACATAAAACAGCTAATTTAGTTGCTATAGGACGTCGTGAAAAAATGTATCAGAAAACTAGTCGAGGCTATGTATTTGATGATTTTTCTCACGAACAAAGTCTAGTTATAGATACTGATAAAGGTTTAGTTATCTTCAACAGTTGTTCTCATGGTGGAGCAAGTAATATCATTAACGAAGTTCAAAATACTTTCAAAGATAAGAAAGTATATGGTTTAGTTGGCGGTTTCCACTTATTTAATAAAACTGAACAGGAAGTAAGAGATTTAGCACATAAAATCAAAGAAACAAATATCGAATATATTTGTACTGGACACTGCACAAAAGAAGCAGCTTATAACATTCTTAATGAAGAATTAGGTGATAAACTCCATCAACTTCATGTTGGACTAGAAATGAATTTTTAAAAAGGAATGGCTCAGCCATTCCTCAACTAGTTCATTAGTGTTTTTTACCAAAACGTTCTAACAAGCGATTTGTTGCATCTTCCATCGTAACTTCTTTTTTTACTGGTTTACGGTTCTTATTCTTGTTACGATTTGGATTCATCTTATAAGTCGCATCACGTTTTTCTAAATCTGCTGGAGAAAGTAAGGATAATTGTACTTTTCCTTTTTCTTCATCAATACCGATAACGAATACTTTTACAATATCACCAACAGAAACAAGTTGTGAAGGATGAGAAATACGATTCATACTCATCTTTGATAAATGTACTAAACCATCTTCATGTAAGCCAATATCAACGAATGCACCAAAGTCTACTACATTTCTTACTGTTCCTGATAATTCATCACCAATATGAAGATCCTTAAGTTCTAATACATCGCTCTTTAGTAATGCTCCTTCAAATTGATCACGGTAGTCTCTTAATGGTTGACGAATAGCATCTTCAATATCTTTTAATGTATATTCATCAATACCTAAAGTACTTGTAATTTCTTCTGGGAAAGTTGCATCACCTACACCAAGCTCAGTAATACCACAAGCTTCCATTACTTTTCTAGCTGCCGCATAGCTTTCTGGGTGGATACTTGTTTCATCAAGTGGTTCTTCTCCACCAACAATACGTAAGAAACCAGCACATTGTGTAAATGTCTTTTCTCCAAGTTTCTTTACTTTCTTGAGTTCATTACGGTTAGTAAAACGACCATTTTCATTACGATATTTAACAATTTCTTTTGCTGTAGCACTGTTTAAACCAGAGATATGCATTAATAATTCCTGGCTTGCTGTATTTAAGTCAGCACCAGTTCTGTTAACACATTTCATAACAGCTTCATCAAGTCTTTGTGTTAGAGCCTTTTCAGGAAGGTCATGCTGATACTGTCCTACACCAATTGATTTAGGATCAATTTTGATTAGTTCTGCTAGAGGATCAAGTAATCTTCTACCGATACTTACAGCACTTCTTTCTTCAACTGCCATATCAGGGAATTCTTCACGAGCAGCTTCTTGAGCAGACCATACAGAAGCACCTGCTTCTGACACAATCGCGTAGTTAACTGTTAGATTGTTATCATGAATTAAATCAGCAATTAATTTCTCACTTTCTCTAGAAGCTGTACCATTACCAATCGCAATAATTTCTACTTTATAGTCATTGATTAGTTTTAATAATTTCTTATTTGTTCCTAGGATATCCCCATCTTTTCTAAATGGGAATACTTTATCTACTGTTAACATTTTACCAGTCGCATCAAGAACAGCTAACTTACATCCATTATAGAAACCAGGGTCAAAACCTAATACAACTCTTCCCTTTAGAGGTGGTTGTAGTAATAGTTTTTCTAAGTTCATAGAGAATACTTCGATAGAGCTGTTATGTGCTTTTTCTGATAAATCAGAACGAATTTCATTTTCAACACTAGGTAATAACAATCTTTCGCAACCATCATTAATTGCTTCAATTAATACTTCTTCAGCTACTGTTGTTTGACCTTTCAAATAAGCATTTTGTGCTTCTTTTTCAATTCCTACTAAATCATAGGAGAAAGAAACAGTAATGACTTTTTCTTTTTCAGCACGGTCAATAGCCATTACTCTATGGTTAGCTAGTGCTGTTACTTTTTCTGAGCGATCATAGTACATTTCATATACTTTCTTCTCATCTTCAGCATCTTTCTTTTTCTTTGTGACTAATACTCCTGTATTAAAAATTTTGTCTTTAAAACTCCATCTTAATTTCGCATTGTCACTTACATTTTCAGCCACAATATCTTTAGCACCCTGTAATGCATCTTCTGGTGTCTTAACTGTTTCAGTTACAAATTCAGCTGCTTTTTCAAGTAAATCACCACTTTCAGGTAGACTTAACAAGTAATCCGCAAGAGGTTGTAAACCATTTTTAATCGCAATACCTGCTCTTGTCTTTTTCTTTTGTTTATATGGTTTATATAAATCTTCTACTTGAGATAGTTTAGTGCAGGCATTAATTGCATTTGTAATTTCTTCAGTTAATTTACCTTGTTCACTGATAAGCTTTAATACAGCTTCTTTTCTATTTGCCAAGTTTTGTTCGTATTGATATTGCTTCTCTATATATAGAATTTGTTCTTCATCTAATCCTTTAGTTGCTTCTTTACGATATCTTGCAATAAAAGGAACTGTATTTCCTTCTTCTAAAAGTGATAGTGTATTTTTAACTTGTTCAACACTTACTTTCAGACTTTTTGCAATACTGTTAATAATTGTTTCATTCATACATCTGATACTCCTTACGTTCCATTATCATACCATCTATTTTTCTTTTGTCATGTCTTGACTTTGTAAACATTATTTAAGTTTTATCTACGGATTATTTAAATAAATGTGTAAAATAGAGTTGGATAAAAAATATGCAGAAAAAAAATAGATTTGATAGCTTTAGTAGTATTGGTTACGACTTATTGATTTTATTTGGTGGTATATCCTTTCTTTTAGAAAGATATGCTGGCTGGATATTACTTTATGTTGTCGCGATTATCACTTCTTTTTATAACGGCATAAGACACATGATTATATTAATCAATCAAGATAAAGCCCAGGAAATTACTGATATTCCTGCTATCTTATTTTCATTTATTTTTGCAACAATACTATTAATTTATCCAAAATTATTCTATCGTTTTGCGATTATATTTGTCGGTTGGTGGTTACTTGCTGAAGCCCTTATTCAATTGCTTCGTTTCTATGTAAAAAAACGCGATCAAGTAAGTGGTGCTGCCGGTTTATTTGCGTCTGGCTTTATTTCTTTAATTTTATCTATTTTATTTATCTTTTCTAAATCAATATCTAAAGGTCAATTATTTTCATTAATTGCTGGTATTTATTTAATTGTTTATGGTCTTTTAGGATTTACATTTCACATGTTTCAAAATTCAAAGAATAAGAAGAAATATCACTGGTCTTATTCTCCACCAGTTTTAATGAATGCATTTATTCCTAGTAATGTTTATATTTCTATTAAACATCTAAAGAAAGCATCAAAGCTTGATATTCCAAAAGAACAAATACATACACCACTTCATGTTTATGTTTACTTAAATGAAACTGGTCCTGAAGCTTTTGGTCATATTGATATTGGTTATAAAGGGACTATTTATTCCTATGGATGCCATGATCCAAGTACTAGAAAATTAGTTGGCACAATGGGTGATGGTGTCTTAATCAAAAGTGATGAAAAATTATTTATTGATAACGCTACCCATGGCGAAAATAAAGTTATTCTAAGCTATGGAATTCTTTTAAACGAGAGCGAAGAAGTACTTCTTGAAAAAAACATTCAAAACATGATGGAAAGAACCACTCCTTGGCTTTGCCCTTATGCAGAAGCTGAGAAAGAAGGAAAAGATGTATCAAACATTCATGATTATGCTTCTAGAGTATATATACATACACATGCTGAAATGTATAAGTTTACGAAAGGGAAATTTAAAACATACTTTATTGCGGGAACAAATTGTGTAAACCTGGCAAATGACTTAATTCGTTCAAAAGACTTGAATCTAATTGATTTAAATGGTTTAGTTACTCCCGGAGCTTATCTTGCTTTCTTAAATACAGAATATTTAAAAAAGGATTCTATTGTAAAAACTAGAACCCTTTATGAATCAGAAACTTTAAAGAATATTTAGTTTGCTTTATGCGTATTAAAATATTCTTTTTCTTTATGTCTTGATCTGTCAGTCAAATCAATACCAACATCTACAGCTAAACGATAAGCTAGTATTTCTACTGTTGGTGCAAATTCGATTGCTCTAAAATCTTCAGACTTTGTTTTAAACGCTAAATCAGTATCATCTAATGTATTGTACCCAAAGATAAAACCATTATGCATTTCATTCTTTGCCCATTTGATTAGTGGAATATATTTGTCATCATCTCTTTCACCATCACATAATGCAATTACACAATTGTCGCTGGAATAGCCCATTGTAGGTCCATGCATTCCATCATCCATTTCATAGCCAATTGCTAACTTATGTTTAGAGATTTCTAATATTTTCAAAGCTCCTTCTAATGCTACACCATACAAACTTCTATTACCATAAATGGTAAACGATTTACTATATAGTAACTGTTCTTTATTATGATCAAACCACGCTAATGTCTTGTCACAAATATTCTTATGATTAGTAGAAATTAAACTTGCCTGATGAATATATTTTGCATATTCTTCTTCACTAACACTTTTAATATGTTTTGCAATTTCTAAGCCCATTAACATTAATGTTAAAATGCTTGCACAATAGCCAATTGTACGCATACCATATTCTTCTTTTCCACATCCCATATCGATATGTAAATCAGCAACTTTCGCTAATGGTGTTTCATCACTTTCGGTAATGCTTATTGTTTTATAACCTAATTCTTTCATCTTTCTAACTGCTTCATTTGTCAAGCTGGAAGTACCCGATTGAGAGGTAAATACATACAAAGCATTTGGATTATACACATAAGTGTTATATAAGAATTCGTTAGGTAAAATACATATTGTCTGTAATTTTGTTACTTTTTCAATAAAACCTCTAGCTGTTACAGCAGAAGTATTAGAAGTACCTGAACCAATTAAAACAATTTGGTTGATTGTCTTAAGTTCATCATTCCATTTATCGATTAGTGGTTTAAAAGTAGCACCTCTTTTCTCGATAATAGAATCCGTAATAAGTG
>CAJJTI010000079.1 GCA_905194705.1 uncultured Solobacterium sp.
ACTACTGGTAAAAATGTTAAGCTTCGAAAAGAACCTGCGATAATTAACAAGATAGAGATAATCAAAAAGATAAGGTTAAAGTATGTACAAATATTATCATGAATAATTTCTTTAACTGTTCGATCAGATTGCTCTGGTATTTTATTTATATTTCCTAATTCTATTTGTTGTTTAACTTGAATAGATGATAAACCTGTTAACTGCATAAAATATTTCCTTTCAATTTCTTTACTTAGAAGAATAGTTTTAATTATATAAATTAAAAAAAAAGAATAGAATAAACAATTCTTGTGATATGTATTATCAAAAGAAAAAGACTACATTCAATTGTAGTCTTACTTCCTGCTAGCTTCTTTTAAACGTTGTTGTTTCTTCCATGCTTCAATAGCATTTTTTCTTTCTTTCACACGTTTTTCAACACCTTGTTCAGTAGGGTTGTAATAATGTTTATCTTTTAAAGAATCTGGCAAACATTGCATTGCGGATACTTTCTCTTTTGTATCATGAGCATAGATATATCCTTTACCATAGCCTAAATCCTTCATTAAAGAAGTTTCAGCATTACGTATATGTAATGGTACAGGTTCATCAATCATCTTGATAGCATCTTCTTTAGCGGTATTATAAGCGACTTCTAAAGCATTCGATTTAGGGGCTAAAGAACAGAAAACAACAGCATGTGTTAAATGCACATTACATTCAGGCATACCTAAGAAGGTACATGCTTGATATGCAGCTACAGCTATTTCTAAAGCTCTTGAATCTGCCATACCAACATCTTCGGAAGCAAAGCGAACAATTCTACGAGCCACATATAATGGATCTTCTCCAGCTTCTAACATTCTTGCTAACCAATATACTGCAGCATCTGCATCAGAATTACGCATAGATTTATGTAGTGCGGAAATAAGATTATAGTGTTCTTCACCATTTTTATCATAAAGTAATGATTTATGAGATAAAACCTGTTCAATTGTATCTTTTGTCACAATACTGTTTAAACCTTCACCATCACCATTTAATACAGCCATTTCTAATGTATTTAATGCAGTTCTTGCATCACCATTAGCGTATCTTGCGATTAATTCGATAAGATTATCATCAATTGTAATATTCCAATCACCTAATCCTTTAGGACTAATAATTGCATTTTTTAATAAAGTGACTAAATCACTAGTTTCTAATCCTTTTAAAACAAAAACTTTACAACGTGATAAAAGAGCGGAATTAATTTCAAAAGATGGATTTTCTGTAGTAGCACCAATTAATGTAATAGAACCTCTTTCTACATAGGGTAAAAAAGCATCCTGTTGTGCTTTATTAAAACGATGAATTTCGTCTACGAAAATAATAGTCTTTTGTCCTCTTTGACGATTATCTTCAGCTTTATTCATAATCTCTTTGATTTCTTTAATTCCTGAATTGACAGCAGAAAAAGTAATATATTGAGATTTAGTAGTTTTTGCAATAATTTGAGCAAGGGTTGTCTTACCTACTCCTGGTGGTCCCCAAAAAATCATTGATTGAACTTCATCTCTTTCAATCATCTTTCTTAATACTTTATTTTCACCAATTAAATGTTGTTGCCCAACATATTCATCTAATGATTCTGGTCGCATGCGATCAGCTAATGGGGCATTTGTTTTTTCTTTAAATAATGAGTTTTGTTCCATATCAGATATTATAAGTCATTTATAAATAATGAGGCAAATAAGAGTAATATACTAACATTAATCGCAATATGATTTTTAATTGCTCTTTAAGAAATTTAGATATATTTGTACAATGAAAGTAACAAAAGAGGGTACATATAATATGAAAGCTTATGAAAAGTATTTTGATGAACTGAACAAGGTTGTTAAAAAGGTAGAAGAAACTAATGGTGAAGCCATTATGAAAGCAGCTACATTACTTGCTGATGTAACACAAAAGGGTGGAATCATTTATGGTTTTGGTACAGGACATTCTCATTTAGTTGTAGATGATGCATTCTGGAGAGCTGCTACACCAGCAAACTATTGTGCATTATTAGAACCAAGTGCTACAGGCAATCAGGAAATAACAAAATCATACTTTGTTGAAAATACTTATGGTATTGGCAGTTTGATCGTGGATTATCATCGAATTACACCAAATGACTGTATGATTATTATTTCTAACAGCGGTAATAATATTGCACCTGTAGATGCGGCTATTAGAGCAAAAGAAAAGGGCATTCCGGTTATTGCAATTACAGCAGTAGAATACTCTGATTACTTAAAAACAAAACATAAAGATGGTGTAAAACTGAAGGATGTAGCAGATATTGTATTAGATAACTGTTCATTAATTGGGGATGCGGCTGTAGAAATAGAAAACTTTGATATGAAAGTAGGATCTACTTCTACAATACCTAATGTTTATTTACAGAATTGTATATTAACACAAATGGTTGAAATACTAGTAGAAAGAGGATTTGAACCAGATGTTTACTACAATGGTCATATGGCATTTATGAAAGAAGATTGTGCTGACCATAATGATAAGTTAGTAGATAAATATTTCTATCGTATTAGAAATCTCTAATCAATTTCATGGGCGAGAAAAGGGCGAGAAAAAGGGCGGGAAAAAAGAAAAAATACGATAAAAAGGCGAGAAAAAAACAAAAATTGGGCGAGAAAACAGGGCGAGTAAATTAATTGTTTTCTAAATAATTAAGAGCTTCTAAGTACAATTTGTATTTAGGGGTTTTTTTATCATTAGTTCTACTTGAATCTAAATTATGTTTTAAATCTGCTATTTTCACTTTTTTAGCAATTTGGTTATTTGCTAAATGCTTAATATAATCCATATAAGGAATACTACTATTATGTGTTAAGCATTTTAATGCATCAATTACGCAAACAGGAAAACCTGCTTCAGTGAGTGAATCAAAAGAATATAAATCACCATGATCTTCGATAACATCATGTAATAAAGCCACACAAGTAGAATATTCGTCATCCATCTGTGTAGCTAAGTAGAAAGGATGAAAGACATAAGGATATCCTCCTTTATCAATATCATTTTTATGAGCTTCAAACATGATATTACATGCTTTATTAACAAGTTCTGAATATATCATAGTGTTTTTCTCCTGAACATGTTATTTGTCTAATCTATATAATAAGTGAATTAAAGCACTGTTCCAATAGATTGTTATTTCATTAGTTGAGTAACATTCATAATCATCTTTATATACTTTAGCGTCTGGAACACTTGCATCGATTGTAGAAGAAATAATATCTTCTCTATAGCTGTCAGGCCCACCAACTAAACCACCAGGTAGACTGATATTTTTTGCTTTAGCTATGCGGCTATGAATATTTTGAGGATAATTTAAACCATGTCCCGTAACAAAACTCATACCTAATGGATTCTTACCAAAGACATAGCTAATTTGTTCATATGCTTTTTGTTCATATTCTGTATTACCTGTCAAGTCATAAGCCATAGACATGATAATACCATTATTAATTAAATCTGAGTTACTTCCCCAAGGGAATTCATAAATAGATATGTTATAGCCATTACCATTTGTTGTGTCTAGAATTGCATTTGCATCAGTTACTAACGAATTTAACATTTCATCATAGAAGGTGGAATCATCAGTTTTACTTTGTTCATGGGTTAAGAATAAATATCTACCTAAGCCACCATTATTCTTCCATGTTACACCCGTACAAGCTGAATGATCTTGTTCATAGATTTGCTTTGCTTGAGAAAGATAGTTAGTATCATTTGTAGCGACATATAGTGCCATCTTGGTATAGAATCTACCATCTAAATCACTTTCATCACGATAGTTACCACCGTTTGTTCCTTCAGGGTTATCATGTTCTTCTTCCTCTTCTTGATGATCTAAATAATTATTTGCATTTAACGCAGCATCTAGACATTTTTTAGCATATTCTGCATCAGTATTTTGATAAGCAATAGAAGCTAGAGCCATTGTTCCAGCAAAGTCTGCGGTAGAGCTAGTTTCTATAAATAATAAATATAAATCCTGTATATCTTCTTCAGGAGAAACAACTTCACTCATATTAGGTGTCATAACAGTATTAAATACACCACCATTTTTATCTTGCATTTTAAATAGCCAGTCTATTTCATATCTTGCTTCTGAAAGAAGAGAATCATCAGGATGATATAAATAAGCTAAAAGTAAATCAGAAACAGCTTTTGTTCCTGTTTTAACGTATCGACCATAATCACCAGCATCGTGCCATCCACCAGTGACATCTTTTCTTTCTTCTGTTCCATAAACTAATGCTTCTGTTGTATGACATTCTGGATGACTGAAGTTACCAGCATCTAAATTACTTCCACAACGTTGTATAGTAAGCATATTTAATAAATCTTTTTTTAAGCTGGTATATGAAGTAACAACAGGGAATGTATTAGATATAACACCAATTTGACTGCGAATATAATAATTACCAGGTTCATTTAAACTACTGAAGTCTCCATAGCTATTATATTCACCACTTGCTTCATAAAGACTCTTTTTAACTATGGCGCCAGTATATACAACTGATCCTGTATCGGCATTAATAACATCGAAGAAATCACCGGCATCATAAATGAATGTGCATCTTTTTTCGCTACTTGTTAAATAACCAACAGTATTAACTTGAATAGCAGCAGCTGCATAATCTGAAACAACACGAATATTAGATAAGTTTATAGTATGCTCAATACTGTTATCTAATGCGTCTGTTTTTCCAATTAGGAAAGCTATTTTAGCATTCCAAATTTTATCGCCATCATATTTATAGATTAAAGAATACATATTCTCGTTACTTGTTAAGGTGTAATCTTGACTAGTAAAAGTAACACCAGTATCTTCATTTATTAAAACTAGACGAATATTTCTATCAATAGTACTACTTGCATTAAATGTAATTGTATATGTACAACCTGTTTCTAACGGTATACCAACACGATAGTAACTTGCCGCATCTATAGTAGAACCACTATTAATTACTTCGATTGATGTACTATGATAATCAAATGTATTTGATACATTTGCATCAGTTGTCTGCATGCTCCAACCACTTTCAAAACCAGTTTCATTATCTATAGTTAAGTTAGAAATATCTACTTTTTCATAAGGAATATATAGATTACTGGCTTGTGGTAAAGCTGGTGGAGCAGGTTCACTAGTTGCAATCATAGTAGGACTTGGTGTAGCAGTAGGAGTAATAGTATCTTGTTTTCTTTTGTATAGTAAGAAAGCTGAACCAAATGAGCCAATTAATAAACAAGATAAAATAACTAGAATAGTTGAGCTTTCATTTCTTTTTTTACGCATGGATTCTATTCTATCATGTTTTATGAGTGTATAATTAACTAGATTGTGAGGATTTTATGAATTATTGTTATGCAATTACGGGAGTATTTGTACCTACAAATATGCCAATGTCATTATTATCTTATAAATATCTTAGAGGCTTAAATATGCCTGTTGATGTTGTAGCGATGAATCATACGGTTGATCAAAGTTTAGTTGAAAAGTTATCTAAAGATCCAAAATATAAAAATATGCATGTATCGTTTAAAGGACAATATAACGATGCATTATTTTCAATTCATAATATCAATTTATTTAAAGCATTAAAAAATGTTAATCGCTATATAGATAGAGCTATTGAAGAGTTCGACAAAGATAAGTACAACTATTTATTTACTTCTTCTTTTCCTGCATTTACAATTCGTGCAGGTAAAGCGATTAAAGATAAATATCCAGATGTTACATGGATTGCCAGTTTTACCGATCCTATCAATCATTCACCATATAAAAATGATGCTCGTACGTATCATGAATATTCTTTACCTGAAAAAGTAGCGTTTAATTTATATTGTAAATACTATGTGAATGATCATGATGAAATACTTGCTTTTAATCATGCGGATTATTTTATCTTTATTTGTGAAGAACAAAGAGATTACATGATTGAACAGTATCTTAAAACCGAAACAAAATATACAAGAGCAGATTTGTTAAAGAAATCAATTATTTTCCCTTTAAACTATATTCCTGAGTGGAATGATATTACAAAATTAAGTGGTACAAAGAAAAACGATGTCTTTACTTTTGCTCATTTTGGTAGAGTTTATGGTTTAAGAGACGCGACAGTATTTATAGAAGCAGTTAATGAGTTAGTTAAAGAAGGTGTGCAACCATTTATTGTTAAACAATATGGTGAATTTAGAAAAAGCGACAAGAAACTTATTCATAAATATGGCTTGGACGCTTATTTTGAAATACATGATCAGATTCCTTATAAAGATGCAATAGAAGAAATGAATCGTTCTGATATATTACTTATCTTTGATACGATTATGAGTGATGATGAAATACAACCGTATTTGCCATCTAAAATATTAGAATATTCATTACTTGAGAAAAATACATTAACTATTTCTACACCAAAGAGTCCAAGCTTTAGAATAGCTAGGGCAAGCGAAGCGCTTGTATGCGAAAATAAATGTGATGCGATTAAAGAAACATTACGAAAAGCATTTACGGTAGAAAAATCAGTAATAAAATATCATGCAACAAATGATGAAGCTGCTAAAGCACTTCAAAGTATTTTGTGATATGCTTTATAAGGTTTATGGAGAAAAAAATGAAAGTATGTTTAGTTATACCTTCTTATAACGAACAAGATAACATCTTGAGAGTATATGAAGATATTAAGAAAAATACAGAGTATGATTTTATTTTTATAAATGACTGCTCTACAGATAACTCAAAAGAAATATTTGAAAAGAACAATATTCCAGTAATTAATTTACCGGTAAATTTAGGGCTGAATGGTGCTGTACAGACAGGTTACAAATACGCCTATGAGAAGGGTTATGATTGTGCAGTACAGTTTGATGGTGATGGGCAACATCAGGCAAAATATATTAAAGATTTAGTAAAAGCTATAGAAGAAGGATATGATATTGCAATCGGTTCGAGATTTGTAACAGAAAAAAGAAATTTTTCTTTGAGAATGATTGGATCAAGAATGATTTCTTTATGTATTTTCTTGAAGTCAGGAAAAGTGATTAAAGATCCAACATCAGGATTTCGTATGTTAAATCGTAAGATGATTGAAGATTATGCATATCATATGAATCGTAAACCGGAACCAGATACACTAGTATATCAAATGAATCATGGTGCTAAAATTAAAGAAGTTCAAGTAACTATGGAAGATAGAATAGCTGGTCAAAGTATATATAGTGGTTTATTTTCATCACTTAAATATATGTTGAATATTATGATTTCTATTCTGTTTATTTCTTAGGAGAGTAGTGTATGACGGCAAGAATACAAATATTGTTAGTTGCAGGTACGTTAATGTTCTTTATTGCATTATTATCTGTAATTAGAAAAGATAAAATATCAAGTGATATGGCATGTCTTTGGATAGTATTTTCATTAATACTTGTGATTATGGCAATTAATCCAAATCTTGCTACTACGCTTGCAAATGCGTTAGGATTTTTTTCAGCAATAAATGCTTTATATTTTGTGTTTATATTCTTACTACTATGCTTTGTATTTTATTTATTTATGAAAATATCAGAGTTGGAAAAGAAGATAAATAACTTAATACAGCGTTATGCTTTAGATGAAGAAAAAAAGAAGAAAGAGGAAAAAACAAATGGTTAAATTTTTATTAGCTTCACACGGAAAAATGGCAAGTGGAATGAAAATGTCATTAAACATCTTATTAGGTAACAGTGACAATGTAACAGTTTATGATGCATATGTTGATGATTCAAATATTACAGAAGTATTTGAACAATATTTCGCATCAGTAAGCGAAGAAGATCAAGTGATTATGTTATCAGATTTATATGGTGGAAGTGTTAACCAAAAAATGTATACATATCTAACTCGCCCAAATACATTCTTAGTAGCTGGGGTTAACTTGGCATTAGTATTAGAACTTGTTGCAATGAGCTCTTGTGGAGAATTTACAAAAGAATCTCTAGAAACAACAATTGCAAACTCTCGTGAAGCATTAAAACTTGTTGAACTTGATACATCCAGCGAAACAGAAACAGAAGACGAATTCTTCTAATGAATAAAGCATTAAGACGGACAGAATATTTATTGTATGTTTTATCCGAGAATAAAACATATGTTCGCTCTAGTGATTTAGCAAAAGAAACAGGTGTATCAATTCGTACAATAAAAAAAGAAATTGCGAGTGTAAATGAACTTGCAGTTTCTTTTGGTGCGCATATAGAATCTGTTAAAAGTAAAGGATATAAACTTGTTATTGATGATGCGGCTAATTTTATTCCGAAAATGGAACAGTTAACGGCTGCTTATCGTACAGGTACAAAAAAGATTGTCACAAAGAATTCTGACATATTAGATATATGCCGGATGATTCTTTCGGGACATCTTTTTTCTTCTATTGATCAATTAGCAGATGAACTATATTTAAGTAAGAACTCAGTCTGGCTGAAGTTACAAAAAATAGAAAAATTATTAGATAAATGCCATTTATATTTTGTTAAGAACAATAAAGGATATTTTGAAATAACAGGTAAAGAATATAATATTCGTAATTTTATGCTATTTCTTTCAGAGGATGTTTCTATTAAACATGTTTTTTATATACAATGGTTTGATGAAGGAGAAATAGCTAAAGATTTACGCAATATTTTATTGAATATATTAATTGAAGAAAATTTCCGTGTGAATGATGCATTTACGAGAAGATTAAGTAAATATATTCTTTTAGCTAATAATAGAGCTATGGCAAACTGCAAATTTCAGTTTCGTACTATAGAAGCGTAGATAATAGATAGTTATCTGCGCTTGTTTCATA
>CAJJTI010000080.1 GCA_905194705.1 uncultured Solobacterium sp.
TTCCTTGGAGTAATCAAATTACTTATATATTATATGGATGCTATTTATTAGTTACGTTTATATTATTGGTATTACCAAAACAATAACACACTGTATATAGCATCATTGTGGAAATTCTTTTAACTATTTATTTTCTCACATGGCTCATATTTAACTTTGTCATAAAAAAATACCAATACTGATTGAAATTCGAATATTGGTATTTTTAGTTATATTATGCTTCGATTGTATCTTCTTCTAGATAAATACTATAAATCGTATCTTTAATTTGAACCCATTCATCTAAATCAGTTGTCCAGATATAATCTTCACCTTCTAGAATTCCTTGACGAATAAGTTTAATTAAATCTTCATCTGTATATGGTCCATATCTTTGACCATCGCCACGTGTATAATACCAAATTTTATCCATAGCTATTTCCTCTTATCCTTCTGTATCAGCACTTTGTGTAGGTGTAGGTGTTGTTGGTTGTGATTGTTTAGTATATTCATATTTATAATTTTCTTCATAAGAAGATGATGAATAAGAATTTGTATCTGCAGGATTAGCTGTAATAACAATACGATAATCAGTATTGCTGTTTAACTGATCTGCTTTAACAACAAGTGTTCCTGAATCAGAAGTGAACGACATTGTTCCTATTGCAATAGTGTAATTAGACGCATGTTCATCTTTTGTCCATGTGATTGATAAATCACCAGAATCAATATTGACGTTCTTTGAAGTAATTGTAGGTGTTACTAGTGGTGTTACTGGAGCGTTATATGTAAATTTAATATTAGCTGCATCACTTTCAGAATATTTAGCATCACTACTCTTAGCAGAAATATATGCTGTTTCATTTGCCCCATTAGCCATATTAGAACCATCCACATCCATAGATGTTGATGTTGTTTCTGTTTCCCATGTACCAATTGTAAATGTATAAGATGTAGCGTTTTCTACTGCATCCCAGGTAAATGTAAATGTCTTACCATTTTGTGTATATTTAATATTTGCTGGTGTTGCTAATTTTTTGACTGGTGAAGAATAAACATAATCAATACTTGCTGCTTCGCTCTTTGAATACTTTTCTGTATCCTTTGGATAAGCCACAATTGTAATCTTATATGTTTGTCCATCCGTTAATTTATCAGCTCCAATACTAGCTGAATTACCTGCAGATTTAATCTTGATTTCATTTGGAGATGTATTTACAGATACTTCATAGTAACTTACATTTACAACACTATCCCAGTTTAGTGATAGTCCTGTAGCAGAAACATTACACTTAATATTTTGTACTGACGATAATGGTGGCAATGTACTTTCAGAAGAAGCAGATGGTGTTGGTGTTGTTTCTTCGAGATTATTATATTGATGATGTGTATTATCACCCACACCAATTATTTGATCTGATGAATTAACTGCAATTAATGTATCACCATTAGCCGCAATATATTTCACTCCAGCCCATTTAGCAGCTTCTTTTGATAGTTCATCTTTAGTTGAAGCAATAACTACTGCTTCTTTATCTGTAATACCTGCCACAAAGTCATTACCTACCGCTACAGCAGTGATATTTGACCATACGCCTGTATTTGTGCCAGTTCCACCATCTAATGAATATGTATTTACTTTTCCACTTGTAAATAATACAGCTACTTCTTTTTCACCTAAAGTGATATTCTTTACACCGCTTAAACCTTCTAAAGTATCACTAATTTCTAAGTCACCAGATACTAGAATTCTGCCATTTTTATTAATACCAATCGTATAATTTTCTCCAGCATATACTTTCGAAATATCTGACCAGTCTTCCACCTTGCAACTAGATTCATTACCAACACACGCTACACTGCCATCTTCTTTAACACCAACATAATGTGTATTACTCATTGCAATATCTGTAATATTTTTCCATTTTCCTACTTCTGTTGGTAATGAGCCACTTGAAATCACCGTACCGTTTTTCTTTAAACCAACTAATGTATTTCCATCAGTTGTAATCGCAGCTAATGAATCAAAATCACTGACACTTGGTGCATCTCCACTAGTTATCAGTTTTCCTTTATTTGTGATATAAGCAGAATATGTTTCAGCACTAATAAGTCGTTTTTCATTATTAATCGTTAAGCTTAATTCATTTGTTTGTTTAAATAGCTTAGTACATGCAAAAACTATTAGAACAACTAATACAACAACAATACCCGCAATAATACCAATCTTTTTAGGATCTTTCTTTGTCGGTGCAGTCTTCTTATTGGTGTTCTGATTCATTTTGTTATCAGTATCTTCTTGAATTTTCATTACCGAAGTAGCTTGGAGAGTATCCGTTGTTAGTAGCTTTGTTTTAGCTAAATCTTCTTCAGTTTCAAATTGTTTTGTTTGTTCTACAGTTGGTTCATCGTCATAACTATCATATTCATCAGAATCACTATCTTCATAATAACTTTGATTTTCTTTTTCACTTGATGTTTGTTCTACAAAAGGAATTTCAACACTTGCATATGGAAATTCCACATCTGGCATCTTTAATTCTCTTGTATTAAGAAATAAGTCCTGAACATTAACATCATATAATTGAGCAATTCTTCTTAATATTTCAATACCGCAAACTGAATTTCCATTTTCCCATTTCATATATTCACTGACTGGTACGCCAATTTTAGACGCTACATCCATTTGAGCAAATGAAAAAGATTTGCGTAGAGCACTTAATTTTTCTGGAAGTTTATTTGTCATACATTAACCTCTATTCATTGAACATTGTACATAATTAAGAATAGAATTTCCAACCTTTCATGATGAATAATTATGTGAATTATCACATATTTTCACATAAAATTTGCATTTTATTATATCTTTGTTAGATAATGTTCGAGTATGAAAAATAAAGTAATGAAAAAAGTAAGAAGAAGTATTGTTCTTATTTTCTCCGCTTTCCTTTGTTTGAATATGTTTCAAGGTACATTTATTACAACGATTAAGGCTGAAGGAGAAGACGAACAAGTAAGTTATTCCCACAACCCTTATTGGGGAGGATGGGGCAATTGTACATGGGCTGCATGGCAGCTTGTCTATGAAGCTACAGGAATCGAATTACCAGGATTAGGAAATGCTGGTCAATGGTATGCAAATGCTATGGCTGCAGGATACACTGTATCAACTGAACCAAGAGCTAACTCCGTTGGCGTATGGAGTGGTCACGTTGTATATGTTACAGATTTTGATGGTCAAAACATTTATCTAAAAGAAGGTGGCTTCTTAGGTCACTACAACGAAGGTTGGGCTGATGGTTACAGTTCACGTTATGGTGAAGCATTAATTGGTTATATCTATATTCCTGGTGATATGAGTGAAATCAGTGCTCCAACTTGGTCAGAACAGTTAAATAGTGCAACTTATATATCTGATGCAACTACTGATAATGGCGTCCAAAGAGCTATCTCTGAAGAAGTTAAAGATCAAGACATCGAAAACCTTGAAGAAGAAATTGTCAAAAAATATGATCCAGAGCTAGTAGAAACGATTAAATCTGAAGAAGAAAAAGCTATGAAAGATATGCTTCAAGAAGAACAACAGTTAACTACAACTGAAACTTCTCAACAAGTTAAAAGCTCTTCTAAAACTTCAAGCTTAGCTGCTGGAATCTTAGCACCACTATTAAAGAATAAAAAATAAGGCGTTTGCCTTATTTTTTATTCTTTTGTTTATGCTTTACTTTATCTATCAATCGTTATTTAGGAACAACTTTTAATTCATAAAATGTTTCGTATACCTGTTCTTTACCTTTATATATGATAGGTTTATCAAAACTATCACCATTAATTGCATTTGGCACATATTGTGTTTCAATACAGATTCCACCATTAGGAACAAATGGTTCACTTAAGAAATTTCCTGAATATAATTGAAACCCTGGCATTGTAGAATAAACATTTAGTTCTAGATTATTCCTTGATAATGTAGCAAAATGTCTCATTCCTTCACCTTCTATAATAAAATGATGGTCATATCCACTTCCTTTAATTAACTGATCATATGGTTCACGTATATTTTCTCCAACAAGTTTTGGATTACGAAAATCAAATGGCGTATATTCAACTGGGTAAGTTTCATCTTGTGCTAATCCATTTTGATCAATTGCCACAAATTCTTCACTATCAATTTGTAACATATGATTTAAAATTGTTTCTTCACCACTCAAATTAAAATATGCATGATTTGTCGGACAAAATATTGTATCTTCATCACTAAATACAGTACTTGTAAAACGTAATCCTGTGTCTTCTAATGTATATTTTGCTTCAAAATGAATATTACCATTGAATCCACCTTCTCCATTAGGTGAATCAAAAGTAAATATTATAGAATTATCTTCAATCTTTCCTGAATACATGCGATGTGCAAAACCACAAGAGCCACCATGTAAAGTATTTCCTTTATCATTTTTATCTAGATGATATGTCACATTGTTTAATGTATATTCACCATTACCAATTCGGTTACATACTCTACCAACTGTCGCACCAAGGTTTGCTGCATTATCAATATAAGAATCAAAATGATCAAATCCTAAAACAATGTTCTGTTTTGCTTGTTTACTTGTCCAATAGACAAGTGTCGCACCATAATCTAACATACCAATAGCATACTGTTCATTCTCTATTTCATACAAATGAACAATATCACCTTCAATTTCCCCAAATTTTCTAATCATATTACCCTCACTCCCTCCAATTATATGCAAAATTTTTACACATTTATATATGTGGTGTTTATTTTTTTTGTTGATATAATGAATTAAGGCATAAATAATAAGGAGGTTACACGTGAATAATACAGAACTCAAAAAAATTGCGAATAATGTTCGCAAAGATATTGTTACAGCTGTTCATGCCGCTAAATCTGGCCACCCAGGTGGTTCATTATCAGCTGCTGACATTTTTACATTTCTTTATTTTGAAGAAATGAACATCGATCCTGCTAATCCTAAAGATCCAAAGAGAGACCGTTTCGTTTTATCTAAAGGTCATACTGCTCCAGGATTATATTCAACTATGGCAGAAAGAGGATATTTTGATCCAAAAGAACTAGTTAACTTAAGACATACTGGTTCATTCTTACAAGGTCATCCATCAATGAACTATCTGCCTGGAATTGATATGAGCACCGGTTCATTAGGACAAGGTATTTCTAGTGCTGTTGGTATGGCATTAGCTACTAAAGTAAATCACTTAGACTATAGAGTATATACATTACTAGGTGATGGTGAGCTTGAAGAAGGACAAGTTTGGGAAGCAAGCATGTTTGCAAGTGCTAAAGGCTTAGATAACCTTACAATTATCGTTGATAACAATAACCTTCAAATCGATGGATGTGTAGGCGAAGTTAACTCACCATATCCAATTGATGAAAAATTCAAAGCATTTGGCTTCCATGTCATCATTATTGATGGTCATGATTTTGACGCAATTCGTGCAGCATTTGCTGAAGCTCGTAATACAAAAGGACAACCAACATGTATTATTGCTAAAACCATAAAAGGTAAAGGTGTTTCTTTCATGGAAAACCAAGCTGGATGGCATGGTAAAGCACCTAATGATGAACAGTATGAAATTGCCATGAAAGATTTAGACAGAATTGGAGAATCCCTATGAGTGATACAAAGAAAATAGCTACTCGTGAGAGTTATGGAAATACATTAAAAGAACTTGGAGCTACAAATCCAAATATCGTAGTATTAGATGCCGATCTTTCAACAGCTACTAAGACAGATACATTCAAAAAAGAATTCCCAGACAGATTCTTCGATTGTGGTATTGCTGAAGGAAATATGATGGGTATCGCTGCAGGTCTAGCAACTACCGGCTTAATTCCTTTTGCTAGTACATTTGCAATGTTTGCGGCTGGTAGAGGTTTTGAACAAATCAGAAACTCAATTGGCTACCCTCATCTAAACGTTAAAATTGGAGCTACTCATGGTGGTATCTCTGTTGGTGAAGATGGTGCAAGCCACCAATGCTTAGAAGATCTAGCATTAATGAGAACAATTCCAGGAATGGTAGTAATGTGTCCAAGTGACGATATCGAAGCTAGAGCATGTGTAAAAGCTGCTGTAGAACATGTTGGACCTGTATACATGCGGTTTGGCAGAGCTGCTACACCAGTAATCAACAGTGAAGATTATCACTTTGAAATTGGTAAAGGACATATTCTAAGAGAAGGAACAGATGTATCTATTATTGCTAATGGATTATGTGTTTCCAGTGCATTAGAAGCTGCCGATATGTTAGCAAAAGATAGCATTAGTGCTGAAGTAGTTAACATCTGTACAATTAAACCATTAGATGAAGAACTTGTTATTCAAACAGCTAAGAAAACAGGTAAAGTCGTTACTGCTGAAGAACATAGCATTATTGGTGGCCTTGGTGGAGCTGTAGCTGAATGCTTAAGTGAACACTGGCCAACTAAGATGTATAGAATTGGTGTTCGTGACAGATTTGGTGAATCTGGCCCTGCTGCTGAATTAATTCATAAATATGAATTAGATGGCGAAGGTATCTACAAACAAGTTAAAGAATTCTTAAGCAAATAACACACAACAAACTAAACTTCTTTCACACATAAAATAACTGATGTTATAATTGTGAAAGAAGTTTTTTTATAGGAGATCATATATGAATAAAGTAAATGAAGAAAATGTTATGCAGGATGATAGACCCGTTGAGGTAGTTGATCCATGCACTGTTAATATTAGAGACTTACCTCAAGGTGAAAAACCTTATCAAAAAATTAACGGTAAACCACTTACATCAATATTTGTAATCTTTATTATTGGTATATTACTACTGATATTTGTTCCATCCACATGGTTTTTAAGTGTGTTTATGATTGGTTTATCTATTGTTTCATTTGTAGTCACAAGAAGCTTTATTCAATTTGAATTTTATAATGACTATTTTGTTATTTATCCAGTCAAAGAAGATGGTACATGTTTAAAAATAAATTGGAGTGATGTCTTAGAATGGACAGTAGCAGAATCACAAGGTTCTTCTAATGCCTTAACATTACGCTTAGATAATCCGTCACGTGTTAAAATTATTCCTATTTATTCTACAAATGCAGTTTATGGAGCAATGAATAAAAAAGTTGCCGATAAAGAAACAACTCATCAGAAACGTGAAGCATTCCGTAAAAAGACATCAAACTGGAAATGGTTTTGGCAAAAAGACAAAAAATAATTGAGGGCTAATTTATGGATGCTAATGAAAAAAGAATGGTCATCATTAACAGTATTTTCAGTCTTTGCAGTAACATGGCTTCTGTTTTTTTAAATGTATTCTTATATACATATACAGGAAGCTTATGGTCAATGGCTTTATATACAATATTAAGAATCGGAATGTTTCCAATCTTTTTTCCTGTAGCAGGTAAAATAGCCTATAAAAAGAAATATTCTACTACATTAACGGTTGGCTTAATCCTTTTTTCTTTCCAACTTATCTTCGTACTAGCTCTCGAAAAATATTTAGGTATCTATCCAATACTTATTTATATTTCTGCTTTATTGTTTGGCATGGCTGAAGGATTCTATTATTTAAGTATTAATACTTTAAATCAATTAGTCACCTCTCCTGATAATGTTGGTTTATATTTAGGTTATGTAGGCATGGGACAAAATGCGATGAACTTAATCGCACCTCTTATTGCAACGTTTATTATCGATAGTTCTAAAACTGATAAAGATGGATATATTCTCATCTTTCAAATTGTTTTACTTGTTTATATACTATTGGCATTTATTGCTTCACGTATTACAACAACAGCTTATCCTAAGCCATACTCATTAAAGCATTGTTTTAATTTCAAAAAGAATAAACCCATATGGGAAATAACATTAACCACTTCATTTTTATATGGTATTCATAATTCTATGTCACTTATATTATCTGGTTTAATGCTATATGATGCATTAGGCAGCAGTGGTTCAATGTATGGTAAATTATTAGCAATATTCTCTATTATTTCTATTCTATCTTTTGGAGTCTATAATCATAAAATTAAACCAGGTCAAATCATAAAAACTTATATTCCCTCTGGTTTTCTGATGGCATCAGCCACTATAATAATGGTGTTTTTCGAAAATATGTTTGGTGGAATATATTATGGCATTTTGAATTCTGTATGTAACGCTCCTTACAATAATGGATATAATATTTTATCCATGAATGTCGTAAATGAATATAGTAACGAAGAAAACATTACCGGTAGAGTTATCACAAGAGAAATTGTTTTATCTATAGGAAGAATTGTAGGAATGGGTTTAATTGTTATTCTTTCCATTTTATTTGAAAATCACTATATGAAGATAGCCGTTCCAATACTATCTGTATTCGCAATCATTTGTCCGATATATACAAAAAAGGCGTATCAAAAGCTAGGTACGCCTTATGATGAAATGTGATAATTAATCATCACATTTCATCTTTTTTAATTCTTGTTTTAGTTTTTCTATTTCTTCTAAAGATAATTGTGTACTGTCAGCTATTTCTGAATTTGTTAATTTACCCATTAAAAGCAAGTTTCTAGCAGTCTCAATTGCTTGCTCTTGTTTACCTTCAGCTTTGAATTCGTTTAGTTTTTCTTCCAATGTCATATACTCTAGCTCCACTTCTGCATTTATTCGCG
>CAJJTI010000081.1 GCA_905194705.1 uncultured Solobacterium sp.
ACATTTGAAAGCAAGCAAAAATACGTTTGCCAGAAAGCATAGATACGTTTGATAGAAAGCATAGATTGCTCGAAGTATAGCTTCGAAAACGAACTAAGATAGTTAACTTGTTGAATGAAAGCAACTTACTTACTTGTTATACCTATAATTCTTAAATTTGATTCTAATATTGTTTTTTTCTTATGATTATTAAGAAAATCTGCTACAAATACTTTTTTTTCTTAGTTATGACACTATTTGTCATCTCTGTATAGTTCCTTTGCAGTCGAAAACAAAACATTAACTATAATACAAAGGAACCACTTATGTTCAGAGGTTTTACACAATTCGTTTGCGACGATTGCGGACACAAATTTACTGGTCCAGATATGGAGTGGATGTGTACTGTATATCCGGCTCCTGTGAAATGTGCAAAGTGTGGCGGATGGCATACATATCCATCAGGATTTCATGTATGTCTACCACTTGGTGGATTGTTTGGCTTAAACAAACGTATCTACCGACGCATATGGAAAAGCAGAGAAGAAACTGTATAAGATATATAAGAGGAATCCATAAGATTTCTTGTTAAAAGTTTGGTGGCTCATCAGATTTTTAATACATTTGCCATTGGTTAGTGACAGGGCAGGTGAGTTCAAACTTGAAGCCTTTTATTAAGTTAGAAACTAACATATTAATCTAAGTATGAGTGAATCCAAACAAACATATTACGAAAAACTAGTTTACGAAGCGTTGATGACTCGTGAATTAGTTACATATGATAGGGTTATGGCTAAAAGTGAAACTCCTAATACAATATCTGATAGACAGAAGAATCGTAGCCTTTCAGATTACTCTGATTATAATGTGTTGAAGAAGGCTTTCACTGAAATCTTAGATTTGGTAAAATTAATGGAAGGTGAAGGTTGTGTAATTGTAGAAGGTGCGACACGCAATCGTGGCTTTCGATATGTGGGAGAAAGTACTGATCCTATAGGAAATGTCAAATATCATATTATCAAGGACGCAAAACGTTATTGGGATTTTTGTCAAGATTCAGGAGATTTTTTCCCAGAAGCTTGGTTAGATTACTTTTTTAAAGATACGTTAAACCTACAGAAATTGAAGGAACGTAAAAGAAAACCTTTAGTTTGTGTGAGTTTAGATCGCTCATTATCACATTTAGAGTATTTGCCAAGTTTATATGAGGCAATAAAGAAAAAGCAAGTTTTGCACCTTTCTTATGCAAAACGTTATGAGGAAAGTATAAATGTGATGTTTCATCCCCATCTCTTGAAAGAATATAATGGTAGATGGTTTGTTTTGGGTGTAAATGAATGTGGTGATTACAAGAATTATTCTTTAGATCGTATCCATAGCTATAGTGTTGTAACCGGGATAGATTACATTCCGATTAAGGATGCTGAATATAAGTATTGGAATCAAATAATAGGAGTTTCTCATCAAGAATGGACTGATGTGGTACATATAACGCTTAAAACGCATTCTCTTTATAAGCATGGATTGTTTGTCAGCAAGCGTTTTCATGAATCGCAGCATGAAGTTTTAGCTTTTGGAAATCATGATGGCGAAGAATATGGAATGCTATCTATAGATATTGTACCAAATAAAGAATTTTATGGTCGTATGTTGCTGTATGGGGATGACATAGAGGTTGTTTCTCCTTCTGATGTGAGAGAGCAAGTTAAAAAGCGAATAGAGGCTTTGCGACAGCGATACTCAACATAAATGGACGAAATAGTAAGTTTATTAGTGCGGCACTAGTATAATAGAAAAGATGTTTGTTAATTATGGAAAATAGTCATATCTTTGCACTCGAAAGTGCATTCTAAGGTGGAATAAACTTTGAGTTTAGCTTCATCTTTTAGGTAATGTACAATTTGAAAAAAAAGAATGATTATGAAAAAGCAAAAAAGTTATAAAGGCTGGGATTTCCTCGACGCATGTACTTCTGAACAGTTGAACCTTTTAAAGGAAGTTCTTTTTATCGATGACAAAAAGAGAATCTCTATCGATTTGACTGATGGAGAATGGAAGCGAATGGAAAGAAAAGTCGGTAAGGCAGAAATAATAAAAGCTTTATCGGTGGATGGTAAGAATATAGATTATTATGTCTATTTGAAGCATGTCGCAGATATACTGAAAATCAGTAATATGCATAGCAATAGTTTCGTGGATTATGAGGATGCTATACTTCTTGCTTGCTTAAGGCAACTGGCATTAAAGAAACCTGTTTTTTTTAAAAATAATTATAATTTGGCAGCAAGCTCTGCTAAGGATGTTGTGGAAGAGTTGGAAGTTAGATTTACGACTTCGCCAGCTCTCAGAATATCTTTGCCTGTAGTTTTATCTGCTATCTATGCTAAATCTTTGTCCCTATCAAAAGCTGCAAAGAACGTGATAGATGATCGCTTGAAAGTCTTAGGGGTATTGTCTTCTTTTGGTACTTATAATATTGCATCTTTAGCTACTGTTTATACAATTGGCGCAGCTTTTGGTCCAATTGGTTTGGCTGCTGCTAGTGTATATCATTTTGGAAAAATGTTGTTTTCAAGTAATATGCCAAAAGACAATATTATACCTGTAACTTGCATCCTAATTATGTTGCGCAGACAGGAGCAGGATGCTGTTAGTGATAGATATGCTGCTTCTGATATCGTAAGCAGGTTGATGTCTGATTCTATTTCAGCTACAGATGAAAAAGATATAGCCAGACAAAAATCAAATTTTCTTTTGTCATTTTTCATGATAATGCTAAAGAATAAGGATGTGAATGTTTACAGAAAAGTGTGCCAACTTTTTCCTAAAGCAAATGGTGGTGAAGAAAATATGTTAATTAATGTAGAAATGGCTATAATAAAACCTTTGCTCCCTTATGCAAATTATTTGGTAGAACGTTTTTATACATTACTTTTCCAAAAGCAAAATATCGAGGAATATGTTAGGTATGTTAGTGATATAACAAGTAATAATAGTGGATTAAAATCTTGTTTAATACAAGATTTTATACCAAGTCTTGTGAATGCTTATTCTAACATTCGTTTTTATGTAGCAACATCGGATAAAGCTAAAGTTTCTGTTTGTCTTGAGTTGATGGGGCGACAATATTCTGAATTTTGTATAGATTCTCTATCAGCAAATGAGAAATATTGTATTATTATTACTAAGGACAAAAAAAGTCAAAGTACTTTTTCAAACCATTTGCTCCCTGGAGGAAAGTGCTTCTGTTTAATGGATGAACAGGAGAATGCTCTGCCATTGGGTGAGAATGTTTTAGTGAAGCAACTTAAAGAAGAAAATTACAAACTGATGCAGCGTTTGGATGATTATAAGAAAAAAGAGTTGTTGTGGAAAAATGCCACTCATTCTTTCCGTCATTCTCATATGACACATTTTATTAATGATATAAGAAATGCGACATATTATTTAAAGAAACAATATAATGTAGAACAAAATATTCAAAAAGTCGAAAAAACGTTGGCTGAAATGTCAATGTATGTTGAACAATTTGGAAAGGATGAAATATGCAAGTGTGATATTTGGGAGTTGTTGCAAGCGACTTTCAAAGATTTAGAAAGTAAGGGGGTGTTTGTTGTTTGGAAAAATGTATGTGTGACACAACCACAGAGTGTTGCTCTATTCCCATGTCTTTTCAAAGAATGGGTTTTGGAAAATATTTTGGCTAATATTTATACTCATGCTTTTCCTGATAAAATAGAAGAAAAAAAATGTATAGTATGGATTACTCTAAGGGAACAGGAAAGTTCATTTGTTATCGAAATATATAATAATGGACAAACTTTTAATGGTGATCCTGGTCAAATTTTTCAAAAAGGAAAACATTTTGGTGGTACCGGACATACTGGATATGGGTTGTATTATGCAAAAATGTATATGCGTGATTTTCAGAATGGAAACATTGAGATGATGCCGTTTAATCAAGAATATTCTATAGGTTTTAAAATAACAATATCAAAAAATTAATTATGGATAAAAAATATAAAATTCTATGGTTGGATGATGAATTTGAAGATTCTACTTCTCCAATGTCAAAAAGTTTGGAAGAGTTTGAAGAGTCTCCTTTTTCATTAGAGTTTGAAGTGACAAAAGTCTCAGCAGCAGGAGGCTTTAGAAATATGTTTGTAAGTACCTACTTTGATGCTGTGATTTTAGACGTTTGGGGTAAAGATAATTTTGATGATTCTGATCTTTCGGCAACGGGCTTTCGTCATGCTCTAGAGCCGATAGTCAATACACCTATGGTAAAAATAGTCTATACGGGCAAGGGCGAGGAACAACCATATGCTGTTGAAAGTGCTGAGGAAAAAGGATGTTGTGTAATAGGAAAAAAGGATTGTCCTGTACCAGAGTTGTTTGAAATAATAAGAGAAAAATTGAAGGATAGGTTTTCTATAGATTTCCCTTGTGTTTCTGATATATTAAAAGCTGTCATTGTTAATCCTGATGCGATGGAGTATTGGCGTCAAATACGTAGTGAATATAATGAAGTTTTTGTAAATGGAATTGATCCCTCGGAAAAGGAATTAACTTCTTTGAGAAAGTTTTTAGAAATCATCTTTAAAGATGATTTGCTTGAAAAAGGTATAATATCTGTTACACCTTCACCCAATGATAAAGTCATAAAATTGGGAGCTTGCCTTAAAGAATTGCAGAATAAATGCCATCTTGAATTAGTTAAAGTTTCATTTGAATATCTGGGAAAAGTGGCAAATCAGCTTGAACATCGTATAGAAGATTCTGAATGTTTTTTTTATAATTATGGCTTATATTTCTTGAAATCTATTTATAATGCGCTTTTTATCTGCCTTGTATGGTATAGTAAATTCTTGGCAGAAAATCATACAAATTCAGGTAATGTGGAGTTTGATGAAGATCTTCAGGTATATCATGTTAATAATGTACTTTTGCCTCCAATGAGCAATAATTGTATTGGTGCTAAAGTTCGACTTTTAAAGAAAACTCGAAATTCTCAGTCTAAGACGAAAAGAAAATATCCATATTTTTCTAAATATGAGAGAATCGAATAGGTTAAGTTTTATACATTGCGCATTCCAAAATGTCCCTGTTTCTATTAGGCAACCTTGGGTTGCTCAAAGATTACTAACGAGCTTAAGGAACGGCTCTTTAGATAGGGATGTTTCGGATGCGATATAAGATGATTTTTGTTATGTTGAATGAGCAATTAAACGATTTGTATCGCAACAACTTAGTTAATTTAATGGAGATGTATTCTGTACTGGACGGCCAAAAAATATTCCATTATGTTGGTCCTTTGCTTATCTATTGTTGGGAAGAACGTTATTTAAGTTCAAAATACAGATTAATGATTATAGGACAAGAAACAAATGGTTGGTATGACAATTATGTGATTAATAGTGAGACACTTTGGGAAGATATCGCAAAGTATAAAAGTTTTAGATTAGGAGAGTTTAAACAAAACTCTCCATTTTGGCGATATGCTCATGAATTCAACAAGCGTGTAAATGGTGTAGATGATTTAAATTTCATTTGGTGTAATATTAATAAGTTTGGAGTTGATGGTCGTGGAAGAGCAATTCCTTTAGTTACAAATTCCGAGAATTGCTATTTTAATTTGTTGTCTGAGGAATTGGCAATATTGAGACCTGAAGTTTGTTTGTTTTTGACTGGTCCAAATTATGACGATGATATTAGGCATAAGTTATGTGATGTACAGTTTGAAGAATTTAAAGATTTTGATATTCGTAAAGTGGCAAAACTAAAGTCTTCGTTTTTACCAAGTAAATCATATAGAACATATCATCCTGGTTATGGAAACAGAAAAAAGTCTATCTATGAGTTAATTCTGAGTGCTATAATTGATGATATAGGGAAATAACATCTTATAAAAATCACAAATATCTATTAGAATTGGTGCGGGCACCAATTCTTTTTCATTTTTTCTTGCTCGTCTTGAAAAGTTTGTCTATCTTTGCAGCGCAATTCCAAACATAGGGAGTGCAAAGGTCTTTGACATATTGAGGATATATTCAGAATGGTGGACATCACTTGACATTTGATGTTGTCTAACACATGATGCGTTGTGTTTATTATCTATTATTAATTTTCAATTTTATCAAACCGTTGGCGAATGACAGGTAATAATACTTGTTTGCAGCTGACACAAAAAACAACAAGTTATGAAACAGAACAACAGAAAAGAAAGTGTCATCAATGGTAAGAATGTGTTGAGAACTGTAGCGTTGGCTAGTTCTTGTCTTGCAGTAGCAGCAATGCTTGTACCTGCAACTCCTGTAATCGGAGGAATTGGGCTTGTTTGTTCTAAGACAATTCCATCTTGGTTGCGAGGACACGCATTCTTTTAATGCCCTCATTTTTGCATTGCTTCTATACAGACGATGTTTGTGTAGAAGCATGCAAAAGATGGCAAGTGAGTAATGTAAATTATGAATAACCCTCAAATAAAACAAAGACATGAAAAAAATAGACAACAAAACAGTAATCAATAGCGCGTCAGCAACATGTAGCGCTCAGTCAACAAACAACTACATGCAGTACCCAAAGTACCGTAACAAGCAAGGACATGGCTGGGCTGCAGAAGATGCTAATGCAATGGCAGACCGTCTTTCTGGAAAGAAAGTAGAACAGGTTGGTCGTGACAACTGCCTTAACGGTGCAGATCGCATAAGCAATGGTATCGAAATTCAGACGAAGTATTGTTCTTCCCCATCTAAAACTATAGGGGCTGCTTTTTCTGATGGCTCGTATCGCTATGGTGGAATGAAACTTGAAGTTCCAAAGGAGCAGTACGATGAATGTGTTCGATTGATGGCTGATAAGATTCGTTCTGGTCAAGTTCCAGGTATAACAGACCCAGCAGTGGCAAAAGATATAGTCATTAAGGGCAATTGTACCTACAATCAAGCTGTGAACATTGCCAAAGCTGGAACTTTGGATTCTGTTAAGTTTGATGTAAAGACTCAATCGGTTTCTTGTTCTATCACCTGTGGTTTTTCCTTTGTGCTTGGATATGCTAATGCTATCCGTAGTGGTAAAAGTCATGGTGAAGCTCTCAAAACAGCGTCTGTACAAATGGCCAAGTCTGGAGGTACTTCTTTGGTTGTAGGTGTTGGAACACAACAGTTACTCCGTACAACTGTCGGTCGCTCCATGGCCGCTGCAGCAACAAGCTCTGCCAGAACCATACTTGATGTTGCAACAACAACTCAAGTCGGGAAGACTGTTGTCGAGAAGACGGCTTCGGCGTTAGTTGGCAAGGAAGTCGTTGGACAGGCAGCGAAGAATGTCATCGCAAAGGGTATGCGAACTAACATGATAACAGGTGGAATCATGCTGGCAGCACAGACGATACCTGATGCTGTGAAAATGTGTAAGGGAAAGATGTCGGCTGGCGAGTTTGCCGAAAACACAACAAGTAATGCTGCCGGAATTGGTGCAGGCTATGCTGGTGGAACCTTTGGCGCAGCGTTAGGAACTTTTGTTTGTCCTGGAGTTGGAACAGTTATAGGTGGACTTGTCGGTGGAGTTGCAGGTGGCCTTGCTGGTTCTTCCGTTGTACGTGGAGTATTCTCGCTTTTTAAGTGAGAATACTCGCAGTAAAGCATAAGTTTTTGAGTTTTTTGTAGAACACTTAGAAGGATAAACTATGAGCAAGATAGATTTAGTGAGCATATTAGTAAGACAACTTTGTGAGGTGGATGACCATGAGAGCGATTTGGCAGAAGATGCTTTGTACGATTTTGCGAGCAATCCTAATACATCACTTTCTGAAAAACAAGATGCATTAGCTTTGATGGAACGGAAAATCAAGCATATTGCTGAAGATATTGGTTTTTTCGAGGAAGAAGATATTTCTGTTAGGATAAATGATAATGATAAGTTTGCGCTATATTCGCTTCTTGTAGCTCGACGTTATCTGATGGATCAGATGATGGGTGAGCCAAGCATGGATTACGTGGAACGTGTCTCTTACCAAAGTGATAAGTTGGCAATACTGATGGGCGAATGTTTGAAGCAAGGTACTGAGATGTGGAATGCTGTTAAGAATTCTTCATCTTTTAAGGCGAATGACTATCTGCAATATGGGGAGTATGTCTTAGAATATAAGGCTGATTCTTGTCAGGCGGTATTGGCTTTGGAAGACGATGAAGTCTATGGTTCGGCTTTTCCTTTCATACACCGGCTGATTTATACCCTTGGTGAACAGATAAATCTGTTTGACAATAACTTGATGAAGAAAAAACTGATATTGGATGCTCTTGCAGATAAAGGTTGGGCTGCGGAGGATTTGCCATCTGAGGTCACTAGTTGGGATGAAAGTGTGCTTTTTACTCCAGCTTTTGAAAAGATCAAGATATGTCCTGCACTACTTGCTTTGCATTGTTCTTTGCCATACAGTATTCCTGATATTGTGAGAATGAACAACTTTGTTTGCAGAACAGCCATTACGTGCGAGAAAAGCTTTAGTGAAGATACTTACCATGTCAATGATGATATGATGATATGTAAGTGTATTGTGAGCAATAACAAATAAAAGATAGAAATTATGGAAAAGAACATCAAGAAAAGAGTGTGTAGGTTGGCATTGGTAGTGATTGCCGTGCTGGTAGTATTATTTGGCTATTGGTTCTTCTTGAACCCTCATGGCTAT
>CAJJTI010000082.1 GCA_905194705.1 uncultured Solobacterium sp.
CAGTTTTTTCAAATTATCTAGATAATTTGAAAAAACTGGCAAAAAAGCATCATGCGATTGCTGTACGATTTGATCCGGCAATTTTAACACGCGTTTATTCCTATAAAGATAGAAATAATGATATTCCTTTAGAAAATTTGGATGTAGTAGAAAGTTTGAAAAAATATGGGGCAATCCATTCTGGTTTTACAACCAAGATTGAAGAAAGTACTCAGCCTCGCTTTAATGCTGAGATGAATGTTACAAAAGATTTTGAAGATCATCTAGAACATAAAACGATGAAATGTGTTAGAAATGCAATTCATAAAGGTATTGAAATAAAAGAAGGCAGAGAAGAAGTTAAAAATCTTGCTGTTGCAATGCATTATACAGAAGTAAGAAAACAAGTTGCGTTACGTAGCGAAGATTATTTTGCACATATGATGGATGTATATGGCGATTGTGGCATATGTATGTCAGCTTCACTTAATTTTCCTAAACAGTTAAAACGCTTAGAAGATTCTATCAATGAAAAGAAAGAACAGATTGCTTTAAATCCTACAAAAAAACAAAAAGCTGCGCTTGTTAGAGAAATAGCTCAGGATGAAAAAGAATATCAGAAGTTGGAAGAAGATTATAAACGCGAAGGAAAAGATGAAGTGATAACAAGTGGCATTTTAGCCTGCTATAACAAAAATCTGATGGAATTATTCTATATGGGTAATAATCCTGATTATTTACGTATGTATAGCAGTTATCTTCTTTATAAATTATGTTTAGATAGATGTGTTGAACTGGGTATAGAAAAGTGCAGTTTTGGTGGTATTGAAGGTACACTCGATGATGGTTTAACCTTATTTAAATCTAACTGGCTAATGAATGTAGAAGAATATATAGGTGAATTTAATATTATTTTAAATCATCCTGTTTATTATGCATTTAATACTGTTTACCCTAAAGTATTAAAACTTGCAGCTAAAGCGAGAGGTAAGAAATAATGCGTTTTGTTAAGAATGTAGATAAAAATCGATTTGATGCTTTTGCAATAGCTAGTCCAACGAACCATTATTCTAAAACAAGTGCTTTTATTGATTTTAAAAAGCCAGAGTTTTATGATGGTGATTTACTTGGAGTTGAAGATGATAATGGTGATCTTATCGCTACAGCTGTGATGCTTCATAAAAAGTGTAAAATACCACACATACAGTTTAGCTATATTCAATATGGTTTTAATCTTGATATTGAAAATAAAGAACTAATTTCCTTCTTTTCTAAAGAATTATCTAATTATGCTAGAGAAAAAGGTTCTGCTTTTTTGAGAATGGATTTTAATATTACCCGTTTAGAACATGAGAAAAATGGGAAAATTAAAGAAGGTGGTTATAATCACGAATATATTACTGACATTCTTAAACAGAATGGTTTTACACATTTAGGTTATAACTATGGTTACAGTGGTAACTGGATGAGCAGATATACTTATCGTTTAAACTTAGATAAGCCTTGGAATGAAGTGAAAAAGGGTATTAAAAGATATAATATCTATTTAAATAAAAATAATCAAAGAGCTGTTAGAGTACATGAAGCTGGGAAAGAAGAATTAAGTGTTCTTGTCAACAGCCAAAAGGAATTATCTGAAAAACTTGGTTTCAAACCAAAAGATCAAGATTATTTTAAAAAGTTATGGGATTGTTATGGAGATGCAGTTCATTACTATGTGGTTACAACAAACTATCATGAAGCAAAAATGAACTTACAAAAAGAAATTCAGAGCCAGAAAGAACATATTGCTGTTTTAAAAGATCAAAATCGTATTGATTTAGCAAATAAAACAATTGCAGCTATGGAAAAAGAAATAGCAGAAATTGATACAGGATACGATATTGATAAAGAACAGGTTTTAGGCGCGAAATTTATTATTATGCAGGGTGCTAATGTTTGGAATGTAAATATGTATACAGTTAAAACATTACTAAATTTTAGAGGTGCTTTTGCGTTACATGCATATGCAATTGAACATCTGTATCAAGCAGGTGCTAAAACATATGACTTTGAAGGAATATCAGGTTCAATGGATCCGTCTGATGAATTCTATGGACAAACAGACTTTAAGAAGAGTTTTGGTGGAGATTATTTAGAATTTTTAGGTGAATTTGATGCAGTATTCAATGAAAAAAAATATGAGCAATGGAAAAAAACAACTTGGTTTATTTCTCATGCAAGAAGAAGATTAAGATATATGTTCTTCCATAAGAAAAATAAGGCATAAAAAAACCTTGTTAAACAAGGTAATTAACTATATGGCTGGGATAGAGAGATTCGAACTCCCGAATGACTGGTTCAGAGCCAGTTGCCTTACCGCTTGGCAATATCCCAACAAGCACTATTTATTATACCGTTAATAAATAGTATTTCAACAAAAAGTTTTTCGCATTTCTTTGTTTTTATACAGAAATAGAGTAAAATTATTACGATTAGTGTAGGGGGAAAAGTATGACAAATATTAGAACTAGATTTGCACCAAGTCCTACGGGTTATATGCATATAGGAAACTTGAGAACTGCTTTATGGGCATATTTAATTGCAAAAAAAGATCCTCAAGGTGTATTTATTCTTCGTATCGAAGATACTGACCAAGGACGTTTAATTGAAGGCGCTACAGAAATTATTTATAAAACAATGGAACAATGTAAATTATTCCATGATGAAGGACCAGATGTTGGTGGACCTGTTGGACCATATGTTCAATCTGAACGCGTTAAGAGTGGTCTATATATGGATTATGCTAGAAAGTTAATTGAACTTGGTGGAGCTCATTATTGTTTCTGTGATGAAGAAATGATTAATGCTCAACGCGAAATTCAAGAAGCTCGTGGAGAATCATTCAAATATGATGATCCTTGTAAGAATATTTCCATTGAAGAAGCAGAAAAGCGAATTGCTGCAGGTGAGAAGTTTGTAGTTCGCCAAACAATTCCTACTTCTGGAACTACTTCATTTGATGATGAAGTATTTGGACATATTACAGTAGAAAATGAAACATTAGATGAATCTATCTTAATTAAATCTGATGGTTTCCCAACATATAACTTTGCCAATGTTGTAGATGACCATTTAATGGGAATTACTGATGTTGTTCGTGGTATGGAATATTTAAGCAGTACACCAAAATATAACTTGATTTATAATGCTTTTGGTTGGGATATTCCTAGATATATCCATTGTCCACCTGTAATGAAGGATGAACATAGCAAATTATCAAAACGTAATGGCGATGCTTCTTTCCAGGATTTAGTTGCTAAGGGATTTTTGCCAGAAGCTATCCTAAATTACATTGCGATGCTTGGATGGTCTCCAGAAAACAATCAAGAAATTTTCACATTGGAAGAATTAACAAAGGCTTTCAATGTTAAACATATTGGTACAAGTGGAGCAATCTTCGATCCAGTTAAATTAACATCAATTAACTCTTTATGGTTAAGAGGTATGGATTTAGATACATATTACAATTTAGTTAAACCATATATTGATGAAACAGTTAAAGGTAACTTTGACAAAAAGAGAATCGCAGCTATTTTACAGCCACGCGCTACTACTTTAGTTGAAATCCCTGAGATGGTTGATTTCTTTGATACTTTCCCTGCATATACAAATGATTTATATGTAAATAAGAAGATGAAGACAACCGAAGAAATTGCACTTAAATCATTAACAGCATCTAGAGAAGTTTTAGCTAACCAAACTGACTGGTCTGAAGAAAATCTACATACAGTATTAATGGAATTACCAGCTAAATTAGAAATGAAAAATGGTCAAGTTTTATTCCCATTACGTTTAGCTATTTCTGGTAAACAATTTACTCCTGGTGGAGCAATTGAAATTGCTGCAATTCTAGGAAAAGATGAAACATTAAGAAGATTAGATTTATCTATTGCACAATTATCTAAATAACTAATGAAAATAACAGTCATTTAGACTGTTATTTTATTACAGGAGGAGTATGAAAAAAATTATCGTTGCCAGTGGCAATGCTGGTAAAATTAAAGAATTCAAATCTATGTTAGAACCAGAAGGTTATGAAGTAATCAGTATGAAAGAACTTGATGGTGCAAAAGAACCAGAAGAAACAGGTTCTACATTCCATGATAATGCCATTTTAAAAGCTCAAGCTATTGTAGATGTATTTCAAATGCCAGCTATTGCGGATGATTCTGGTATTGAAATTGATGCTTTTGACAAAAAACCAGGTGTATACAGTGCTAGATTTTTAGGGCATGATACACCATATGATTATAAGAATAAGATTATCTTAGAACGTATGAAAAACGTTACCAATAGAACATGCCGTTATGTATGTGCTATTGCATGGTGTGAACCAGATAAAGATCCAATCGTATTTGAAGATACTGTTGAATGTGAAATTGCTAGAGAAGCTAAAGGTTCTAATGGTTTTGGTTATGATCCAATTGTATATTACCCACCATTTAACAAAACAATGGCAGAAATGACTGATGAAGAAAAGAATAGTATTTCTCATCGTGGTAAAGCAATTAGAAAGTTTGAAAACTGGCTGAATGAAAATAAATAGGATACTTTTATCACTTTCTTTTCTTTGTTTATCTGTTGTAATGTTATTGACGATTGTTGATTACAACTGTTTTGACATGTCCTTTTATCAAAAAGAATATATACAAAATGATACTTGTACTGCAACGGGTTTAAATGAAAATGATCTTTTAGATACAACAAATGTATTATTTGATTATTTACATGATGAAAGGGATGATTTAAATCTTGAACATGTTATAAATGGCAATATGCGAGAAGTATTTGATACAAGAGAAAAAACACATATGATTGATGTGAAAAATCTATATCAAAATGCAATGTCTGTTCGTAATGTATTATTGATTACATCAATAGTTTTGCTGGCAGTTGGATTATATTTGTCAAAGGAACGCTATATTCGTTTTATCTATGATGGTTATAAAACAGGGGTTTCATTTCTGTTACTTATTATTGTTTGTATTGCAGTAATAGCAATAATGGATTTTAATGCTTTCTGGCTGCAATTTCATTATTTGTTTTTTACAAATGATTTGTTTTTGCTGGATCCTAATACAGAAATACTTATCAATATGGTTCCAGAACAGTTTTTTACAGATTTAGTTTTCCGTATTATTGCTATGTTTATTAGCAGTTTAAGTGTTTTCTATTTGTTATTAAGATATTTATATAAAAAGGTGAATTAAATGATTAATGTAGTTTTATATGAACCGGAAATACCTCAGAATACAGGTAATATTATGCGTACGTGCATGGCTTTTCATTGTTGTCTGCATTTAATTGAGCCATTAGGTTTTTCTCTTGATGAATCTCATCTAAGAAGAGCAGGAATGGATTATAGAGATAAAATTGAAATGCATAGATATGAAAACTGGAGTGCATTTTTAAAAGAAAATGAGGGCGATTTCTATTATGTTACCCGTTATGGTGATAAAGCTCCTTCGCATTTTGATTATACACAATGTAAAGGAGATATCTATTTAGTCTTTGGTAAAGAAAGCACAGGTATTCCAAAAGAAATTCTGTATGACCATTTAGATAGATGTATTCGTATTCCGATGGTTAAGGAAGCGAGAAGTTTGAATTTATCGAATTGTGTTGCCTTATGTGTATATGAAGTATTAGATCAACTAGGATATCCTGATTTATGTTCTACAGAAACAATTAAGGGAGAAGACTTTTTATCTAGTGAAGTCTGGAGAGAAAAGAAGTAATATAGACTTATGATTGAAACAGTAAGTGATTTTTTATCTATATGTATTCTCATAGTGATTATACTATATGGTTTTTATTGTCTATATCTTGTTTCTTTAAAGCATCATGAGGCAATATTAAAGCTTATGGAAAAAAAGTATTACAAGTATTATGACAATTCTCTTGATGAAGATGATGATGACGATAATACTTATGGACCATATTATGGAGAATAGAGATGCAGATAGTTAAATTTGAAAAAAAAGATTTTAAAATGTTATTTTTTGTAATTCTTTCCGCATTCATTTATGCTTGCGGTTTTAATATTTTTGTAAAATCAGGAAACTTGTTTCCGGGAGGATTTGCGGGTATATCTAGACTTTTATCGGCAATTCTTTCTGATTTTTGTCATATAAATGTCTCTTTCAGTGTAATTTATATGACCTTGAATGTGATTACTTCAATTGTTGTATTTAAGAAAATTGGTAAGAAGTTCATGATTTTTTCAATCATGCATTATTTCCTCGTTTCATTATTTACAACGATTTTACCATCAGTTATGATTACTGAAGATATCCTTTTAATCAGTGTATTTGGTGGTTTAATCAATGGTTTTGCAATCAGTATTGCTCTAAGAAATAACGCATCAAGTGGTGGTTCAGACTTTATTGCAATTTATTTTTCTATTCGTTTTAATGTCTCTACATGGAATTATGTATTATGCATGAATGCTGTTGTCTTAGTATTAGCAGGTTTGTTATTTGGATGGGAAAAAGCTTTATATTCGATTATTTTCCAATTCGTATCAACACAAGTTGTTAATACAATGCATAATCGTTATAAATCAAGTCAACTGGATATTATTACAAATATGCCAGATGAAATATGCAATGCTGTGTTCCATACTTGTAGACACGGTATTACAAAAATTAGATGTACGGGTGGTTTCACTAATAAAGAACACTGGTTATTAATCATGGCGGTTAATCAATATCAGTTAAAAAATGTAGTTGATTCAATTAAAAGAGTAGATCCTCATGCATTTATAACTTTACATAACGTTGATCGTGTCATTGGCAATTATTATCAAAAACCTTTAGAATAAATGACTTTTGTTCGATATGCTTTATGTTGACGGCATATTATTCTATGTTTAAAATTTTTAATAGAGTACCAAAGGAGGTGGTTTTTCATGAGTGACAGTAGTATTCCGATAAACTTGTGTTTCATCAATGAAAAATCATATCTGGAGGGTAATTATGGTAGAAAATAGAGAAGATATCGAAACTCAGAATCTCGAAGAATTTCGTAATCTAATAGCAGAAAAAAAATATACAGCCTTGCGAGAAAAAGCTAAGGATATGAATGACTCTGACTTAGCTTATATCATGGATAATATGGAAGACGAAGACATGTTGACTATGTTTCGTTTATTTCCAAAAGAACTTGCAGCTGACGTGTTTTCACAGTTAACACTGGAGAGTCAGCAATATATCATTACATCTTTGTCTGAAAAAGAAGCCGGCAGTATTATCGATAACCTTTTCGCCGATGATGCGACTGACTTGCTTGAAGAAATGCCAGCCAATGTTGTAAAGAAGATTTTATCCAATGCAAAACCTGAAACACGTAAGGATATCAATCATTTGTTGCAATATTCTGATGATTCAGCTGGTTCTGTTATGACAACAGAATTTATGGATCTGAAAGAAAAAATGACAGTAAAAGAAGCTTTACAAAGAATTCGCACGATTGGTATTGATTCTGAAACTGTTAATACATGTTATGTTTTGGACTCTAAACGTTTATTATTAGGTACAGTAGCGTTAAGAGCTTTAGTAGTACATCATGAAAATGAAGTATTAGGAGACTTTATGAATGAAAATGTCATTTATTGTAATACTTCAATGGATGAAGAAGATGTTATTCAATTATTCAAAAAATATGACTTAACAGCATTACCTGTAGTCGATAATGAAAACCGCATGGTTGGTATCATTACAGTCGATGACGTAATGGATATCATGGAAAAAGAGACAACTGAAGATCTCGACAAAATGGCTGCGATTATTCCAGGTGATAACAAACCTTATTTGAAGTCTTCTGCAATAGATACTTGGAAAAAACGTATTCCTTGGTTAATGGTACTCATGGTATCTGCTACTTTTACTGGTAGAATTATTACGCAATTTGAAGATGCTTTAAGCAAATATGTTATTTTATCAGCTTATATCCCAATGTTAATGGATACAGGGGGTAACTCAGGAAGCCAATCTAGTACGGAAATTGTGAGAAGCTTGTCTTTAGGACAGATTCATTTTACTGATTTCTTTAAAGTAGTATGGAAAGAAATGAAAGTAGCGTTACTTGCCGGCTTATGTTTAGCAGGTGTAGCTTTCTTAAAATGTATTATTTTAGACAGTGTTAGTGTAACGATTGCAATCGTTATTGCAATTACTATTGTTTGTGATGTCTTCTTTGCAAAAGTGGTTGCGGCATCGCTTACTTTGATTGTGTCTAAGATGAATTTAGATCCAGCTGTAGTAGCTTCTCCATTATTAACTACGATTATTGATGCGCTTGCATTATTGATATATTTCTCTATAGCAACTACACTTTTAGGCATTTAGTTTGCTATACTGAGCTTGAGGTAAATTATGATTGTTATATATACATCGCCAGGATGTGCTGGTTGCAGAAAGTTAAAACAAT
>CAJJTI010000083.1 GCA_905194705.1 uncultured Solobacterium sp.
AATTTTCTTAACAAATTGGGTATATTTTATCAAACGCATTGAAATTCTTATAATAGTACAAAAAAACAGAAGTCAGAATCATAAGTTCTAACTTCTATTTTTTCTATTTAACCCAATATACAAAGTTATTTTTTCTAGGTTTTGCAAGTGGCGCTTCACCATCTGCATAACCTAAGATACAATTACCAACACCTTCATAATCTCCTTCAATTCCAAGAGATTTAAGTATTTCTTTACCCTCTTTAGATTCGAAGACTTCTTTAGCTCGATGAATCCAGCAACTTCCGATACCTAAATCATGAGCAGCAAGCATCAAGTTTTCCATAACTAGACTACCATCATATACATGTGTTGGTGCATTTTTGTCAGCGAGTACCACAAGTACGACAGGTGCTCCATAAAATGGATCACTAGTTGAATGCATTACATCAGCGTTTAATTTAGATAAACGGTCACGTAATTCTTTGTTTGTCACAGCAAGAATAATGACTGGTTGTCTTCCCATTCCACTAGGTGCATAACTTCCTGCTTCTATAATTTTATTTAGAATTTCTTCAGGGATAGCATCACTTTTATATTTGCGAATACTACGTCTAGTTTTAATTGTATCTAATGTATTTGCCATAAGGCCTCCTATTTTTCCACTTTAATATTGTGGACAGGAACAAAATCAACAACTTTATGTTCCATAATATAATCTGCTAATAATTCAACCATACTGCTAGGTATTTCTTTTACAACAGGAGCATCTTTTAGCATATTGAAGTTTCCTCCACCTGTAGCACGATAATTATTAACACAGAGTGTAAATTCATCTGTATCACTTACTTCTTTTCCATCTTTTGTTAGAGAAGTAATACGATGACCTACATCATTTGATACTTTGATTGTATATTCAACCCCGTCAATCATGTCATAGTTATATTTCATTGGTTTAGGAGCTAAGTAACGTGGTGATACAGTAATAACACCATTGCTGATTGTGAAGTATTCAGCACATTTTTCAAGATACTCACGTAATACTTTACCAGTTACTTTCTTGATTACTAAAGTATTAGGGAATACATATGTACTTACTAAATCACGCATTGTGATATTTGAAGAAAAACCAGTAGCTCTATCAAATAAAGCATTGGCACATAAATCAGCACCAGTAGCTTCTTTAGCAACCATATTTAAGAATGTAATGACTTGAGATTTGTTTAATCTTGCTTCATCTTCATCAGTTACTTTTAGATCTACTTTTGTTGTGCCTAGGGGAGTATCAAGCCATTTCTGACACTGGTTTTCTTCTTCTTGTACAAGAGTTAAAATCTTTTTATCAGCTTCTGTATCAGCTTTTAATACTCTTGGTTCAATTACACCAGTATCTGTATAAATATCAATACATGCTAGTTCTGCACCACGATCTTTAGTTTGTGTATAAGCTTTACCAAATAAATTACCTGCTAAAGAACGATGTTGATGACCTGTAATTAAGACATCAATACCAGAGACAGTCTTTAAGATTTCATATCCTTCATTTTCTTTTGTTAAGTCTTCTGTAGGATAACCATTAACTAAATCTCTTTCAAAACCACCATGATATGCACAGATAATATAATCTGGATTTTCTAATGATTTTAAGTGTTCAACAGTCTTTTTGGCAGTTAAACAAGCATCTAGGAATTTAGAATGAGCGATATTTTCTTTCTTTTCCCAGTTAGGAATATATTGTGTTGTTAAACCAAAGATGGCCATCTTTTTATTTGCTATTTCGCAAATTGCATAAGTAGCACCAATAGTTTTATTGTGATACAAAATGTTATTTGTAATACATGGAGCGTTCAACTCATTTAAATGTTTTAAAAGTACTTTTTCACCATAGTTGAAATCATGATTTCCAATGTTGATATAGTCATATTCCATTGCGTTTAATACTTTCGCAACAGGACTAACTTCATCTTTCTTGTTATGCATGTGATAGAACATTAGTGGAGAACCTTCAATAATATCTCCATTATCAATTAAGATTGTATTTTCATCACGTAATGCTTCAACAAGTGTACTAATTCTTGCGTATCCAATATTTTCTTCTTCGTTATTTGCATAACTGTATGGATAAATATATCCATGAACATCACTTGTCGCAAGAATACGAATTCTATTTTCCATTAATTAACGTTCCCCTCTAGCTAAACGAGCACGAATTTTTGTTGAGAAAAATTCAATTAATAATACTAGGACAATTAAAGCCCATAAGAATGAACCTACCATTGACCAACGTCTACTGTTAATTGCCATTAACATGCTTGCACCAATACCACCAGCACCTACGATACCAAGAGTAGTAGCGTCTTTTAAGTTGATATCAAAACGATAGATAATTGTAGAAATAAAGCTTGCACTTAATTGAGGTAAAATACCACAACGAATCTTTTGGAATGTATTACATCCGGCAGCGTCAAGCGCTTCTAAAATACCTGTATCTAAGTCTTCAATAGCAGTGATATACATCTTAGAAATCATACCAATTGAACAGATAGATTGTGTAATAACACCACAGAAAGCGTTAGGTCCTGTTACACGAATCCATACAAGAGCCCATACTAATGATGGAATTGTACGAATACCAAGAATAAATGCTCTAAAGATATAAGCAAGCCATTTAGGTACAACGTTAGTACTGGCTAAAAAGCTGATAGGTAAAGCAAGAATACCACCAATAATTGTACCAAGTACAGCAATGGCGATAGTTTGTAAGATTAAATATGGTACACCTTCTGAACTTAAATCAAATAGTAAATTAAGGTCAGGATGTGTTAAACCATGAATAATACCATTAGCAGCAGAGAAATCCATTCTTGAACCTAAATTGATACCATTAGCACTCCATACTGCTAAAATAAGTAAAGCTAAGAAAATTAATATTCTAACCCAGAGTTTTCTAGGACGATTATTGTAAGTTTCTAATATTGACATACTATTTTACTCCTAAGAAAGTTTTGATCTGCACCAGTCAGTGAAGAAATCAATAATGAGTACCAAAATGAATAGAGATAGTAATACCATTCCTAATCCTTCATAGTCTCTCCAACCAATTCTTTCATTGATTAAGATACCTAAACCACCAGCACCTACATAACCAAGAATACTGGCAGCTCTAACATTCATTTCAAAACAATATAGTGAATGAGATAAATAAGTAGGTAGAATTTGTGGCATACAAGCTGCCCAGAAAGCTTGCAAAGTAGTAGCGCCAAATGACTGCATAGCTTCAAATGGTTTCATATCAATTGTTTCGATACTTTCAAATAACATCTTTGCAACAATACCAATTGTAAATAACACAATAGCTACTGTTCCCGCAAAAGTACCTAAGCCAAAGATAAGAGCACTGATACTTGCAAGAATTAATGTTGGTACTGAACGCATTACAGATAGTACAAATCTAAAGAATAATAATGTTGGTTTATTCTTGTTGATATTACTGGAAGATAAGATAGCAATTGGTAAACCAATTAAACAACCAGTAATTGTACCAAGTAATGACATCTGGATTGTATCTTTTAAAGGATTAACAACCTTTGAGAAATAACTCCATGTAGGGTGGAAAATCTTCTTCAAGATATCAAATAAATAGTGTCCTCTTGTGACAATAATTCTTAAATCAAAACCAGTCATTTCAATAGAAACAATAATTGCAAGTATTACACAGCCAACAATAAAAGGTGTTCTACTTACAGGTTTATTTACTGTATGACCGTTAGAAAGCATAATCGTTTTAGGCTTAAATATACGGTCAAATAAAGGTGTTTTATTCTCCTTCATAGTTAAGCTTCCTTATCTTTGCTTGTTGGTACCTTTGTACCGTTATATACTTCGTCTAATACTTCTTTTGTTACTTCACTAGTTGGACCATCATATACGATATGACCTTGACGAATACCAATTACTCTTGTGGCATATTTTAATGCTAAGTCAACGTGGTGAATATTTAATAAGATAGTAATATTCATTTCTTCGTTAATATGTTTGAAGTCACTCATAACGACATCAGCCATAATAGGGTCAAGAGACGCTACTGGCTCATCTGCAAGAATAATACTTGGGTTTTGGTTTAATGTACGAGCTAAAGCTACACGTTGCATCTGTCCACCAGATAATTCATCACAACGGCTGTATGCTTTATCTAAGATATTTACTTTATCTAATGCTTCTAATGCTTTGAGTTTTTGTTCTTTAGTGTAATAGCCAAAGAATGTTTTCCACCAAGGCATGTCAGGAACATTACTTGTTAATACGTTATTGATAACAGAGCTTCTTGTAATTAAGTTGAAAGATTGGAAAATCATACCAATTTTTCTTCTAAATTTTCTCAGTTCTTTCCCCTTCAATGTCATTACATCAGTGCCATCAACGATAAGCTGTCCTCCAGTAATGTCAATCATTCTATTAATCGTTCTGATTAAAGTTGACTTGCCAGCACCTGATAAACCAATGATAGCGACAAATTCACCTTGTTCTATTTTTAGATCAATATGCTGAAGTCCTTTTGTACCATTAGGATACGTTTTTGATACATCTTTAAATTCAATCATGGAATACTATATCTCCTATCAAGTCTATTTTACTTGTTTTGCAAATGATATGAAACGAAATATTTTGATATAATGAAAGAAATCGGAGGAAAAAAGACAAATGAACAATATTACTGATGTTCATGCACACTATGATGAGAAAATATTTGATTTAAATCGTACAGATTTGTTAAATCATATGCATGATTCTGGTGTGTCTTTTATTATTAATTCTGGATCAGATGTTGCATCAAGCTACAGATCCGTAATGTTAGCGAAAGAGTATCCATATATCTATGCAAGTGTAGGTGTATTCCCTTTATCTTCATATGATGTAAAAGAGAATTATTTAGAAGAAATAGAAAGTTTAACAAAGAAAGAAAAAGTCGTTGCTATTGGGGAAATTGGATTAGATTACGTTAATGGTATCAATCCTGATTTTAGTAAACAAATGCCAGTATATTTATCACAGTTAGAACTAGCACAGAAGTTAAATCTACCTGTAGTAATACATGATTGCTCGGCGGATGAAGATACGTTAAATGGATTAGATAAGTATCCAGTAAAAGCTATGATTCATCGTTTCTTTAGCCACGAAGAATACGCAGACGAATTTATAAAACGCGGTGTTTATTTAGGTATAGGACCAGCGATTACATATGAAGACGCTGATGAATTAAAAAGAATTGTGAAAAAGATGCCATTAAACCTATTACTTTTAGAAACAGACGCACCCTTTTTACCTACTTTAAGTCATAAAGGAGAACCGGCAGATTCCTTAATGATTGAAGAAGTATGTAGAGTTATAGCAGAAGTAAGAAAAGACGTAAATGCTCAAGAAGTAGCTGATATTGCATTTAATAATGCATGTCGTTTATTCAATATAAAAAAGGAAACTTTATGAGAAACGAATTAGAAGGATTTGAAAATCGTGAGAATGACTGGCTTGCAAAAGAGATTCGTCGTGAAGCAAAGTTATCACCATGGAATGTTGATGAAGCGAAGATTATCAAAGAAGAACATGCTCGTGTTCATGAAAGACAAAATACGATAAATCAAGCTCATCGTGAGATGTTAAAACAAAGAAATACAGAAGTTAGTAAAACAGAACAGACAATACTAATTTATGTTTGTTTCTTGATTATCTTTATTATTTTTACAATGATGATGTTTATTTTCTAATAGAAAAGAAGGAGACTATATGATTTTTGTTATTTTAGTATTATTAATTATTGCCATTGCAGTTTGTTTATCTTGCCTATGCATCGTACCTCAAGGAAATGCATGGGTAATTGAAAGACTTGGTAAATACCACACAATTTGGTATGCAGGTTTACATATTCGTACACCAGTATTAGAAAGAATTGCAAGAAAAATCTCTTTAAAGGAACAGGTTGCTGACTTTGAACCTCAATCCGTTATTACAAAAGATAATGTAACAATGATGGTTGATTCAATTGTATTCTTTCAAATTATGGATCCAAAGCTATTAACATATGGTGTAGAAAGACCAATCGCAGCGATTGAAAACTTAAGTGCTACAACATTAAGAAATATTATTGGTGAGTTATCTCTAGATGATACTTTATCTGGTAGAGATACTATTAACTCTCAAATCACACAAATTCTTGATAAAGCTACTGACAAATGGGGTATTAAAGTTACTCGTGTAGAAGTAAAAGACATCACTCCACCAAAGTCAATCCAAGATGCAATGGAAAAACAAATGAAAGCAGAAAGAGAAAAGAGAGCCATTATCTTAACTGCTGAAGGTGAAAAACAATCTGCTATTACTAGAGCTGAAGGTGAAAAAGAATCCGCCATCCTCAAAGCTGATGCAGTAAAAGAACAAAGAATTCGTGAAGCTCAAGGTGAAGCAGAAGCTATTGAGGCCGTAGCTAATGCGAAAGCAAAAGCAATCAGACTCATCAATGAAGCTACACCAAGTGAAGAATATTTAAAGATTCGTTCATTTGAAGCGGCAGAAAAGATGGCTGATGGTCAATCTACAAAGATTATTGTCCCTTCCGATATTCAAAACTTAGCTAAGACAGTAACAGAAGTTAAAGAAATTGCCACAAAGTAGGAATAGGAAGGTAATGATATGAACAGTATTTTTCATCGCGCAAGTATTCGTAAATATTTAGATAAAGAAGTAGAACATGATAAGATCATTCAAATTCTTAGAGCAGGCATGCAAGCACCTAGTGCTTGTAACCAGCAACCATGGGAGTTTTATGTTGTAACAGATTCAGAAAAGATTGAAGCTTTATCTAATTCAACACCATATGCAAAATGCATTGCAACAGCAAATGTTGTGATTGTACCTGTATATAGAAAGAACGGTACAAAAGCTCCTCGCTTTGCCCAAATCGATATGTCTATTGCTCAAGAAAACATGTGGTTAGAAACAGATGCATTAGGACTAGGTGGAGTATGGATTGGTATTGCACCAGTAGAAGAAAGAATGAAAAGTGTAGAAGAAATCTTAAATCTACCAGATGATGTACATGCCTTTTCTCTATTTTCAGTAGGTTACCCTGCAGAAGAAAAAGTACAGCAGGATAGATTTGATGAAAGTAGAATACATTACATCAAATAAGACAAAATAAAAATATATAAAAGTAAGACCACCAGCTTATACTGGTGGTATTTGTCAGTTGTGAGGAATAAAATCTCTAAATTTTGATTTATCGACTTGTTCTACAAAAGTCTCATACTCCATTTGCAACTCTATTGGTGCATCTGGAATAAGGGTATTTTTTAAATCATCACCAGTAATACCCACTATCGTTGCGCCTTTCTTTATACTATCATAATATGGCTGATAAGCATCAAGTACATGCTTAATGAACAAACGCCTAAATCTGTTTTCATCTATACCAATAATGGCAACGATATCCTGATTTGTACAAATATCAACATCATTAAGCGAAGATTTTCCAACGCCTACTCTTGTTCCAAACAGTATATTGTCTGCTGGAATTAGCTTTGTTGCACTTTTATCAATAGCCTCTTTAGTTATATATCCCTTTGCTGTCGAACCATCAATATGATTGGGTCCAAGGGATACTGTTGATATCCAAGGTATATCACCATCATAGTATTTAGGAAACTTTGTCGAAGGAGTACCACCACTCATAGTAGTACATAATTCTCTTAACCGAATGCCCTTATACTTCCCTTCATGCTGAACATCACCAAACATCTCGACAAATCGGGCTTTGATAAGCAAATCAAAATCTTCAATTTCTTTATTCAACTTATTTATAATATCTTCACATCTTTCAAGAATTTTTACTATTTGAATTTGCTCATCTAATGGCTTGATATTTATTTTTGCATCTTTTAATTCACTTTTGTTAAATCCTGGAATAGTTGCTCGTGCTCCTACATTACTTAATAAATAATGTTTAAAAACATTAGACTTAAAATAATAATATAGATATTTTGTGTTAACAGAATTCTTCTTTATCACTTTTACAAGTGCTACATTATATGCACCTTCCAATCCCATAAATGCTTGCCCTATATATCCATATCTTGAAAGCATTATGTCATCTTTTTTACACTTGTGTAATTGCTCACTATCCTTAACGTATTCAATAAATTTATCGTCACTTTGAGAAAAATCCCTAATTTGAAGCATCCTAACATATCCGTCTTTAGATTCTT
>CAJJTI010000084.1 GCA_905194705.1 uncultured Solobacterium sp.
TTTAATGAAAAGAAGAGATACAAAATAATTTTGTGATTGAATGATTTGAAAAGAATATAAAACAATCAAAATATGAGTGATAACTACTTGCATTAGCTTTTAGTATGGTAGTATGGCTTGACTATGCTTTGAAAAATCATATATTGATTGTGATGAGTGAAAAAAGAAGAGGAAAGCCAACATATGAAGCAATTTCAAAGATGGAAAGAAATCGTTAACTTATTGCAAGAATATGAATATTTATCTGTTGAAGCATTAGCTTAAAGACTGGATGTTTCTATTGCGACAATTCGTAGAGATTTAGCTAGTTTAGAAGATAATCAATTGATTATTCGTAAAAGAGGTGGGGCGAAAGTTAGAAAAGAAGAAGTAGATGAACCACCATTACTAATAAGAACATTCAAAAGAACAAATGAAAAAGAAACAATTGGAAAACTTGCAGCTTCTCTTATTCAGGACCACGATGTCATCTGGTTAGATCCAGGAACAACAACATTGCAAATGATTCCATATATTTGTGCTAAGAATATTTTTGTGGTAACAAATAGTATTAAACATATTTCTGCTTTAACTGAAAAAGGTATACAAACGTTTGTGATAGGTGGAAATGTAAAAGAAACAACACAAGCTTTAATAGGGCAAACAACATTAAGAATGCTTGATGAATTCAATTTTACGAAATGTTTTGTAGGAGCTAGTGGAATTGATAATGTAGGAGGGTTTAGTACTCCACATATGAATGAAGGTGAAATAAAACGAAAAGTCATTCAAAGAACAATAACACCTTATATTGTGGCTGATTCCTCAAAATTTTATTTAAGAGCGGCTATTACTTTTGCTAGACTTACGGATGCGACATTAATCACAGATAAAAAAATAAAAGATTTTGATTATTCTCAATTAAAGGTCATTGCTGATGAGAATGAATAATTAGGAGATACATAATGATTTATACGGTTACTTTAAATCCATCATTAGATTACATCATTACAATAGATGAAATTAATATTGGTAAATTAAATGAAGCAGATGATTATTTGGTTTTAGTAGGAGGCAAAGGGATAAATGTATCTCTTGTATTAAATAATCTTGGTATAGATACAATAGCGACAGGATTCATAGCAGGATTTACTGGAAATGAAATAATTAGACAGTTAGATGAATCAAGTTGCAAACATGATTTTATATCATTAGAAGAAGGATATAATCGCATTAATATAAAATTGAAAAGCAAAGAAGAAACAGAAATTAATGCTAAAGGTCCAACAATTAGTGAGCCAAACATTCAATCATTAATTCAAAAGTTATCACTAGTAACAAAAGATGATTATATTGTTTTATCGGGTAGTGTTCCTAAAAACTTACCGGAAGATATTTATCAAAGAATAATGAAGAAAGTTAGTAATACTGGGGCAAAAATAGTATTAGATACACGAAAGAAATATCTTGAATATGGATTAGAAATGAAACCATTTCTTATTAAGCCAAATAAAGATGAGCTGGAAGAAATATATGGTGTATCTATTTATTCCAAAGAAGATATAGAGAAATATGCAAGAAAACTACAACAGTCAGGTGCTGAGAATGTTCTTGTATCACTAGATAAAGATGGAGCGATGCTGTTAGATTGTATGGGTCAAGTTCATTATCAAAATGCTCCACAAGGAAAACTAATTAATTCTGTTGGCTCAGGTGATTCAATGGTTGCAGGATTTCTAGCAGGATATATTCAAAGTGACAGGAATTATCTAGAAGCATTAAAAATGGGAGTGGCGGCAGGAAGCGCAAGTGCCTTTTCAAGATTTCTAGCTACTAAGAAAGAAATAATAGAGCTAAAACAACAAATATAAAAAGTTTAAAAAATTCAAATTTTACAAAGGATGTCACAGGGATTGTCCTTGTTTTAAATGCGACGAAAAGATAAAAAGTAATGATAAAAAGGAAATGAAAATTAAATAGTTCATTCCTCTTTTCATCATGCTTAAAGGGAGGAGAAAATGACAAATTAAATGTACTTACACCAATTTATAAAGATTATTTATGGGGTGGAAATAAATTACAACAAAGATATAACAAAAAGAATAATGATAATAATAAACTCTTGGCAGAAAGTTGGAAATTATCAACGCATCCTGCGGGTATTAGTAAAATTAATAATGATTCATTTTATCAAAGAAAATTCCCAAGTATTAGGAACAAAATGCAAAGAGAAAGATAGTCCATTATTAATAAAGTATATTGATGCAAAAAAAGAATTATCTATTCAAGTGCATCCAAATGATGCATATGCAAGGATTAACGAACATGATAATGGTAAGACAGAACTATGGTATATCGTAGAATCTGATAGTAATGCATATATCTATTTGGGCTTAAAACAAAAGTTAACAAAAGAAGAATTTCATAATGCAATTTCTGAAAATACAATTACAAAATATATGAATAAACTATCTGTTAAAAAAGGTGATGTATTTTTAGTGGAACCAGGAACACTTCACTCTATTGGTGAAGGTTGCCTAATTGCTGAAATACAAAAAAATCAAATGTAACTTATAGAGCATATGATTTTAATCGAAAAGATCAAAATGGTAATTTAAGACCTCTTCATATTGATAAAGCACTAGAAGTGACAAATCTTAAACAAAGTAATCATGATGGTTTGCCAGATGAAATAATAAAGCAAACAGCTTCTACAACAATTGAAAGGCTCAAAAAATGTGATTACTTTACTGTTGATTATTATGCAATTAAAAATAAAGAAACTTTTAATGTAAATGAAGAATCATTTAAAGTACTTATGTTAATTGTGGGTAATGTAGCCGTATCTACAGGAGAAGAAACGGTATTCTTAGAACAAGGAGAAAGTATCTTTTTATCTGCAGGAGATTATGAAGTATCTGTTACAGGAATTTGTGAATTTTTGACAGTTTCTTTATGAATTTATGGGTATACTTGCTTTTTCGTGCAAAAATAGCTAATTCAAACTTGCTTTTTCGTGCAAAAAACAACCATTTTCAACTTGCTTTTTCGTGCTTTAACGATATGATAAGTATAGAAAGTGGTGTTTTTTATGTTAAAAAGAAAAATATATGACAATTTGATAAATTGGAAAAATAATAGTAATGGGAAAACAGCGTTAATGATTGATGGGGCTAGACGTGTTGGCAAAAGTTATATTGTTGAAAAGTTTGGGAAAGAAGAATATAAAAGTTATATAATTGTTGATTTTGGTAGAGTATCGCAAGAGATACGTAATTTATTTGAATATGATTCTATGGATTTTGATCTTTTCTTTGCGAAGCTTTCAGCATATTTTTCTACTCCTTTATATCGCAGAGAGTCATTGATTGTATTTGATGAAGTACAACAATATCCCAAAGCAAGACAATTAATTAAATATTTAGTGGCAGATGGTAGGTATGATTACATTGAGACTGGATCATTAATTAGATTAAAAAAGAATATTCAAGATATTATTATTCCTTCAGAAGAAGATCATATAGAAATGTTCCCCCTAGATTTTGAAGAGTTTTTATGGGCTTTAGGAGACGAATCTACGTATCCTCTTATTAAAAAATGTTTTGAAAAAAAGGTGCCTGTAGGTCAAGCGTTGCATAGAAAGATAATGAATGATTTTAGACAATATATTTTAGTTGGTGGCATGCCACAATCTGTTTTAGCATATATGGATCATAAAGATTTTGCAGTTTCAGATGAAGATAAACGACGAATTTTAAGGCTTTATAGAGAAGATATTGGTAAATTTGCAGAAGGGTATGAAGATAAAGTGTATGCTGTTTTTGATAATATTCCAGGACAGTTATCAAAGAAAGAAAAAACATATAAACTTTCGTCATTAAGTAAGCAAGCTCGTTTTCGTTCTTTTGAAGATTCTTTTATATGGTTGAATGAAGCAATGATTGTTAATACATGTTTTAATGCTACAGACCCTAATGTGGGATTAGCATTAAGTGCAGATAATTCAAAGCAAAAATGTTATATGGCGGATACAGGGTTATTAGTAACACATACATTTAAAGATAAAAAATATACAGATAACGAAATATATCGGGTAATTCTTTTTGATAAATTAAATATGAATGAAGGAATGATTATGGAAAATGTTGTGGCACAAATGCTTCGGCTTCATAGAGAAAGATTATATTTTTATTCCCGTAATGATAATTTACATCGAGAGAATCATATGAAAATTGATTTTGTGATAACTGAAGGGAAAAAAATATCTCCAATAGAAGTGAAATCAGGTAATTATCACTCCCATTCTTCTTTAGATAAGTTCAAAAGACATTTTTCAAATGTTATTGGTAACAGTTATATTTTATATACAAAAGATTTAATGATAAAAGATGGAATAATACATCTACCACTTTATATGGCTGAATTATTATAAATTTAAAAATATTTCTGTTAAATATGCAATTTCACTATCGGGAACTTTAATATCAAAAGTATTTTCAGTATTAGCTAAATTTTTTGAGATTATGTTCATTAATTCAAAATGTTCATTAGTAAATTGTTTTAACCGGTTGTAAGGTAATGGGTTGTTACGCACAATTCTTTCAATCATATGAATGCTGTGAGAAAGAAATTTAACGGCTATTTCTTCGGTATATTCTATATTTAAATCTTTTAAAATTAATTGCAGAGAATATTGCAGACACTCAGCAGCTTTTTTAGGATTTACAAAAAGTGCTGTTCTGGAAACAACGTTGTCTATAAAACGATTAATAAATAAATTGTTGTCAAATTCTTTATAGGATATTTCATTTGTATTTTGTACTAATGATTCGATAGGTTCACACTTTCCACAAGACTCAATTACTGAATATAGTAAATTTAAAGAAACAGAACTGAATAATTTGATTTTAGTTTGGGTTTCTTTTTGTATATAATCATCAATTCCATCTAATGGTGAAGTATCTACTAAAATAACTACACCAACACCTTTATTAAGATGTTGAACAGAAAGTTTAGCTAATTCTAATAAATCATTAAATTGCAGGGAACTATTATAATCTATAGCTTCTAAGCTTACATCTTGGGATTTGGCAACAGAAGAGGCGTATGAACATATTTCGCTTGCAACAGATGTACCATGACATATTACAAGAATAGATGGCTTTGTTTTGCTCAGAATATTTTTAACAAAGTATAGATAATTACATATAAATTCAGATAGTTTAAGTGGGCACGAAGTTTCTATTAAATGCTTAGTCAGCTCTTTTAAAATATCTCTTGAGGTTTGATATTCACGAGGATGTATTTCTTCATATTTACTGGAAGAAATATCGCTTTCAGTTTCGTTAATATATCTTGAGATGACATAAGAAAGAAGATAAACCATTCTTAAGTTATCGACAATAGTATGATAATAGGCGTCTTTTTTTAATGTTGTATAGACAATACGAAAAATATCTTGATTTGTTTTATTTACTATTTCATTAATATAATCTTCGTCACAAGTTTTAATGGCTTCTACTAAGTCGTTTATATAGTCACTGTATGAAGATATTTTAAATAGTGGAGTATATAGAGAATCAATAAACTGCTGACGGTTTCTAAAAGCATATAGAGATTCTGCGTTACGATAATAATCCAGAGCCTCACAACTTCCATCTGCTGAAAAAACAAATGGTTCTTTTTTATACATTTGTAAAGAGCGAACAAAAGCATTTGAATCCTCTGTGACTTTTTCTCTTATAGATAATATTTGATGCGACAAATGAGAATATTCGACAGTAAAGGATGTGGCAGTTTTTGAACTGTCTAAAATTGCTTTGGCACATGTTGATTTGATTTCGTTACGAAGTTGGGATTCATTTTGATCATAGTTTGCTAAACCAAATAACAAGATAATAGAGCTATGTACGTAAATATTCTTTTTGATTGAAATAGCTTCATCTAAAAATAGTGAAAGAATCATTTCTATTTTTTCCATTGGAGGTCTTTCATCAATGTTAGGTAAAGTGATATGTATAGGAAAGTTTTCTTCGAGAGTGGAAATTAATTCCGTATTTTTTAAATCGGAGAAAGAAGTAACAATCATAGTTTCTAATGGTCTTTCTCCATTTTCACCAATACGTGAAAAGAAATTATTTTGAATACAATCTAAAATGATATTTTGACAATATGTAGAAAGTTTATCTATACCATCTAGATAAAGTATGCCATGAGCAGTTGATTCTAAGAAACCCTTGACTGAACGAGAGTCAGAGCTTGAACGTTGTACACCAAGAAATTGCTTTGCAAATAATTCATCATGATTAGAATAATCAGAACAATTAACAATACGAAAAGGACTATTTTCATCAATGAGTTTATTTTGAATTGAATAATAGTAAACAGCAGTAATAAATCTTCTTTTCCCACTTCCTGGGTTACCTAATATCATGACTGGTAAACCAAATGGAGGATAAGATACAGCAGAAACTACTTTCCTAACTTCTTCTTTTAAGCTTCCATTTGCACCAACAATTCTATCTAATGGGTTTGATAGTGCAACAAGTGTCTTTTTTTCTTGTATTGGAGAAACCTTGCTGATGTAATCAATTAGACTGGCATTTTTTGTTATCGTAGAAGGAATATAACTGACAGGATATTCACATTTAATCATATCAGCGTCAAGAAAACGTATTGGTTTACCTTGAAGTTTTATTAACTTTCCTTCTTTCCATAATGCATTTAACATTCTAGAAACGTTTGCCCGATCAATATTTGTTTTATAGACAATATCATCTGCGGTAATACCAGTTTTATCTAATTTATGAGAAATGATAAGTTTTTCTGTTTCATTTTTTACTGTTTGAGCTATTTTTTCAATTCTTTGCATAATTTCCACCAAATGTGTGCCAAATTAATGCATATCTGTGCTTTTTATAATTTGATTTGCATTAATGTGTGCTTTTCCTATGAGAATAAAATAGCACACAAATTTAAAAATAATACAAAAAAGATTTGGTAAATAAAAAACTGTGTCATATTTCTATGACACACATAATGCCGAAATTTGCATTTTTTGTATTATTTGACCATCATTTGTGCCATTTCTAAAATGAAATCATAGAAAAGGAAGACTTGATATGAAGTGTAAGATAATGTTGATGACGCATGGAAAATTAGCTGAGTCATTAAGTGCTACGGCAGAACTTATCTGTGGCGAAAAAGTAGCCTTTAAAAATATGCCAGAAGTATTAGACATGCAAGAATATAAAAAATTTATCAATGATGTATTGGATGAAAATAAAAAAACGGGTGTTTTATTCTTAACTGATTTAATGGGTGGTAGTCCTTTTTTAGCATGTATGCAGGTAATGAAAGAAAGAAAAGATGAGATGGAACTTGTGACAGGTTGCAACTTAGGAATGTTATTAGAAGTAATATCCAATATGAATAATATGGATATTCATGAGTTAAAAGAAATAGCGGTAAAAGCTGGTCAACAAGGCGTAATTGATATTAAAAAACAAATGAAAGGGTTGGATTAAAAAATGAATGTTTGTTTAGCAAGGGTAGACGAAAGATTGATTCATGGTCAAGTAATGACAGCTTGGGTAAAAAAAGCATGGATTAAAAAAATTATGCTGGTGGATGATGAAATCGTAAAAGATGATTTTATGAAAGAAGTATTATCCATGAGTGCTCCAGCAGGTGTAAAAGTTGAAGTATGCAGTGCAGCAGGAGCTGCCCAGGAATTAAGTGCAGATACAAGTGATGAAAATACGATGTTGTTATTTAAAGATTTAAAGAATGTTGAATCTTTAACAAAAGCTGGATTTAAGCTTAAGGAACTGAATATCGGAAATATTGGCAGTGCAGCGGATAGAAAACCAATCACAAAAGAAATATATGTTTCTGATGAAGAAAAAAAGATTATGTCCAGCTTAATTCAAGAAGGCGTTTACGTCTATATTCAAAAGTTACCACAAAACTCACAAGTAGACGTTAGCACAAAATTATAATTTGAAGGGAGAAAATTTATGTTAGCTTTTCAAGCAGTATTAATGGCATTTCTAGCAGCTTTTAACAAAACTGGTATGCCTATGTTTGCAAAATGGTCTTTAGGACTAGGTGCTCCATTATTTGCAGGTTTAATTAATGGATTAATTATGGGTGAGTTAGAGTATGGCCTTGTAATGGGAGGATTTAACTATAAGGAAGTCAAGGGATAAATGAAAGAAATTGGGGAATGTTA
>CAJJTI010000085.1 GCA_905194705.1 uncultured Solobacterium sp.
ACTATTCCTAATATTACTGATAAAATAATCAAAACAGCTGTTTTGCTAATATTAATATAAATAATATCAATGCCATATTTCATCTTTTGATAATTCTTTATGTGACACTTCTTGTTTAATATCTTTGGTAAATGACATTAGATTTCCTTTATAATTTCTTCTAAACTCTTTTTTAACTTATCTACATCATGACGAATTAAGCCATTATCAAAGCATAATAATTCTTTTCTAATAATCTTATAGTCATGTTTTGTACTTCTTAAATATACAGGAGTACTACCCTGTTCTTCGTATCTTGCAACATTATCACTCGGTAAAATGTCGTCGGGTATTAAAATTTCGTCAAGTGGAGCATCATGTTTTAATAAAGCATTTACATGATCTTCTACAGAATAACCATCTGTTTCACCAGGCTGTGTCATAGCATTACAAACATACAGCTTCTTTGCTTTTGTTTCATGTAGTGCTTGTTGAATATCATCAATAATTACATTAGGTAAAATACTTGTATATACTGAACCAATTCCATAAATAATTAAATCAGCTTCTTTGATTGCTTCTACTGCATCTTTATCAGCAGTTACTTTCTTGTCGTAGAATACTTCTTCAATATGGTGGTCAAAGCTAGGAATATTCGCTTCCCCCTTAACAATAACACCATCTTCCATGCGTGCATATAATGTAATAATTTCTGTAGTAGCCGGAATAATTTTACCTTTAACTTTTAAAACATCACTCGCTACCTGTATCGCTTCTAGAAAACTACCCGTCTCTTCTGTTAGAGCCGTTAAAATTAAATTTCCCAGGTTATGTCCTTGAACATCAATGTCTTCACTCCCTAAAGTTGCAAAACGATAATCCATCAAATCACGCATTACACTTTCTTTTTCTGATAAAGAAATTAATACATTTCGTATATCTCCCATTGCTGGAATATGGAATTGTTTTCTTAGTCTTCCAGTACTGCCACCATCATCCGCAACCGTTACAATCGCACTTATTGTGATATTGTCTATCTGTTTTAAAGCACGACATATTAAAGATTGTCCATGTCCTCCACCAATAACGACTACTTTTTTAATCATTTTTTGGTGCCTCCTTGATATCTCTATGCTCAATATAGCACTTATAGGTATCTTTATAATGATCAAACAAGTATCTAGCAATAGATACTGATCTATGTTGACCACCTGTACAACCTATTCCTACAGTAAAGTGATTTTTACCTTCTTTAGCATATTGTTCAAACATATAATCTGTAAATGGAATTAAACGTTCAATGAATTCTTGTGTTTCTTTCGCTTCCATTACATATTTATATACTGGTTCATCATTTCCTGAATATGGTCTTAATTCGATAACCCAATATGGATTAGGTAAAAAACGCACATCAATCATCAAATCCGCATCAAGTGGTACACCGTACTTATATCCAAATGAGATAAAAGAAAGTGAGAAAGTTGGAACTTTTCTTTTACCAAAGTATGTACCTACTTTCTTTTTCAATTCTTTTTCTGTTATGAATGTTGTATCAATGGTAATAAATGAATCTTGAATATAGTTTTGAAACATCTGTCTTTCAACAGCGATAGCTTCTTCAAGAGTATTTACGGTATTACTTAATAATAAAGGATGAGCTCTTCGCGTACTCTTGTATCTAGTCAATAATGTAGAGGTACTTGCTTCTAAGAATAATACTCTCACAACAATTCCTTCTCCTTTTAATGATCTTAAAAACTCAGGGAAATCCTGTGCTGTTGTCGCTAATGCAACATAGCTGTATCTAGGATCATTACTTGATTCAATCATATCTACTAACAAGCTAAGTAACTGTACTGGAAAATTATCGATACAGTGATAACCCATATCTTCAAAGATTCTTACAACAGTACTTTTTCCAGCACCACTCATTCCACTTATCAATACTACTTGTTTCGTTTCTTCCATAATTTTTTACCTACTGCCATAATTTTAGCATGTATAATTAATCATTTTTAAAAAACATTTTCTTAACATATATGTAATAAAAGCGTAAAATTTTGCATATGACAAAAAGACGATTTTCTAACAAACAACTTATTCGCTTAATTCTTCCCTTGCTTATCGAACAACTTCTTGTGATGTTAGTTGGTATGGCAGACACAATTATGGTATCTGCTGCAGGAGAAGCAGCCATTTCAGGTGTATCTATTGTTAATGATGTAAACAATTTAATTATTGCTATATTAACAGCTGTTGCAGGTGGTGGTTCGGTTATCGTTACACAATACCTGGGTAATCGAGATGATGAAAACACAAAGATGAGTGCATCTCAATTAATTATGATTAGCTTTATTATCTCGTTATTCTTTGGCGTTCTTTGCGTATTACTATATGAATCTATTTTACAATTACTATATGGAAGTGTTGATTTTGAAGTTATGGAAAGCGCCAAGATTTATTTCTGGATTACAGCATTATCTTTCCCATTCTTAGGCGTATATAACAGTTCAGCCGCATTATATCGTAGTATGAATCGTACAAATATTACGATGAGAGTATCTATTTTGATGAATATCATCAATGTTGTGGGTAATTTCATCTGTGTATATTTATGGAAGATGGGCGCAGCAGGTGTCGCTTGGCCAACACTTGTTTCTAGAGTAGTAGCTTCTGTAGTTATGTTTGCACTATGCTTTATTAAAGAAAACAGCATATATGTTACCTGGAGTGATATTCTTACCTGGAAACAAAATATTATTTCCAAAATATTATCTATTGCAATTCCAAATGGTATTGAAAATGGTTTATTCCAGTTAGGAAAAGTATTAGTCAGTACATTTGTTGCAACTTATGGAACAATGCAAATTGCCGCAAATGGGGTAACAAACTCATTGTGTGTATTATGTTATACAACAGAAATGGCAATGCAGTTAGCTGTTGTTACCGTAGTTGGACAATGCGTTGGGGCTAATGATTATGATGAAGCTCGTTACTATATCCGTAAAATGCTGATTATGGCAGAAATCATGGCAATCGCAAACAATGTCATCTTATATTTGTTATCACCATATGCTTTAAATCTATATACTTTACAACCAGAAACGTTCAAGATAGCTGAAACTATATTAGGTATGGAATGTTTAGCTGTTGGCATATTCCATGCCTTAGCATTCGTACTACCAACATGTTTAAGAGCTGCAGGAGATGCTAAATATACTATGTATGTTGGGGTTATCTCTATGTTTACTGCTAGAGTAGTTGGTGCTTATTTATTAGGAACAGTAATGGGACTAGGCGTAGTTGGCACTAGAATTGCCATGTATATTGACTGGATTGTAAGAATTATCTTCTTCTATGCTCGATATAGAAGTGGTAAATGGACTAAGTTTAGAGCGATTTAAAAAGATTGGAATTTTCTCCAATCTTTTTGTTTGTATGAATAACTATTGTTGTTATTTTGTTTTAATTGCAGCGATTTCCTCTAATTTTTTACCTACATTTGTTTTTGCAACAAATTGATATTTACACTGTAATTGATCAATAAAATATTGCGTTAAGCTTCCCGTAAATAAAGCCATGAATATTGTTCCTACACCAACACCTACAAGTTGTTTTAAAAAGCACAGAGACAAAATGACAGCTGAAGAAACAAATATCAGATCACAAGTTGTTTTAACTTTTTTCACAGAAACTTTTAAAAATACAGATAAATCTTTAATAAATCCATCAAATGGCATAAGTGGCATTGATGAATTAATGAATAATGCTGCACCAAAACTGATCAACACCCAACCACTAAAGAAATATATTACTCTAAATACAAAACCGGCTGTTAAAGGTGCAACTAATACATCAAACAAATCAACTAAAACACCAAAAACAAACGCAATAACAAAACTGATAATATAACTGAATTTAGGTTGTCTTGTTATACAAATTAATATCACTAGTAATAAAGATTGAACTCCAAAGTTCATCATCCCAAAACTAATAGAGTTAAATATTTTACTCAAAACTAGGGGTAAACTACTTAACGTAGATACCCCAAAAACAGATTTTACAAGTAACGATATAGCAAGACTATTAGTGAACATAGCAATAATAAATGCTATTTCCTTATAAAATGTCTTTTTCATTTTTTAGAATATTAATGTCGCAATTGGATATCCAACAAATGTAACAACTAATACCGCAACAAACATTGCAATAAATCCATAGAACATCATCTGCATAGTGTTTGTCCATCCACTACTACCAGCAATCGCAACACATGGCATTGCAGGTGGAGTAGCGAAAGCATAAGAAGCCATAATGCCAACAACAATAACGATACCCGGAACTGTGATACCAGCCATACCTGCAGTAATAGATAAAGCTGCAGTAGTAACTAAAGTTGATGTAACCATGTTACTAGATAAGTTTGTTTGAATAGCTGCCCATAAAGCGAAAATAAGTACCATGATAATTGGTGATAAGCCAGCAATTCTTGGTGATAATGTTGATGATAACCAAGCAGTAAAGCCAATATCAGCGTTAGTTAAAGCACTACCAATCGCAAGCGTACCAGCACACATTACTAAACTTGGCCAAGATACACCTTTTGACATTGCTTCACCAATTGAAAGAAGAGGTTTACCGTCAACACGTACGATACAAAGAATGATAATACCAATTAGTGGTGGCATTGCTGTGCCTAAACCATCAAACCATGCTAAGAATTCATATACTGATCCACTTGTAATAAGAAGCTTTAATAGTCCTGGAGCAACCCAAAGTACAATTACAAGAATAAATACGGAAAGAACAATTTTTTCTGATAAAGTAACTTTTTCTTCATTACCTTTAATTTGGTTTACATCAAAGTTTTTCAAAGAACTCATATCAGGTCTTAAAATAAACTTAAATACAAGCATAACAATAGTAAATGTTAATAAACCTACAGGAATAGCTACCATCATGAAACGTGCATAATCGATTGCTACACCATACATATCTGCATATAATCCCATAGCAATTAGTGGGAATACGTGAGCAATTGGTGTCATACCACTTGAAATACCACAGAAGATAACAGTGCTCATCATTAACATTGCACTTAACTTGTCACCTTTTTCTAGATTTAGTAATGTACAGATTTCTTCATGAATTGGTAAATATACAAAGAATAATACTGTTGGTGAAATAAACATTCCTAAGAAGATAATTGATAGACCATATAGTACAACGAAGAACCATGGACCTTTCTTAGCTAATTTAGAAGTAATAAATGCAAGTGCAATACGTTTAATGTAACTTGTCTTACTTAAGGCGTAAGTAACAATAAATGTAAACATTAAGAAGACAAATGTTGTATTGCCATAAGCTCCTGATAAAATTGTTTTAAATTTCAATTCAGGAATTAATGCCAATGCACCAAGTAATAAGATAGATGGCCAGTCAATTGAAATTGTTAGCCATAGAATTAATGTACCAATAAATACACCAATTACTTGCATACCAGAAGTTGATAAACCTGCTGGTGCGGGTAAAAACTTAAACCCGAACATGAACAAAAATGAAATAATAATCGTAATGTAAAACTGTGAATTGCTTTTCTTCATATAAATCTCCCTTTTTTATATCAAAGCATTTTGTTGTTTCAAGATTTCTTGAATTTCTGTGACTTCGATCACACCATTTTTTGCGTAATATGCTGCTGCTACTCCAGATGCCTGTCCTGTCGCAAAACTTGTACCCATTACTCTTAATGAGGCTAGTGCAATACTATCACAAGAAATGCATCTACCCGCAGAAAATAAATTGCTGATATCTTTAGAAATTAATGCAGATAATGGAATACCATAGTAATCATTATCTTTTAGTTCGTGATATTCAAGTCCTGAAAGCTTATGAACCTCTACTGGCCATCCAGCTCTAGCAATTGTATCCGTTGATTTAGTTGCCTTTAGTACATCTTCTCCCTTGATGATTGTTTGACCAATCATTCTTCTAGATTCACGAATACCAATATATGGTGCTGTAGCCATCAGTATAGTATTTTTAAAACCTTCAGCATATTCTTTTATCGTTTTAGCATATGCTAAAGCTTTCTTTCTTAATTCAACATGTTTTAAAGTTAACTCTTTACCACTTAAATTATCAATAATGACGCTTGGGATTGTGAGATATCCATAATCATCACCTTTAACCTTAATAATCATGCCTCTTTCTTTATCTAGATACTTAATGCCATTTTCTTTTCCTTTTTTAATAGCAGCTTCTAAAGTTTCAATTTTAATTTCTTCTTTTGGAACACCTTCTATTAGGCAAGATAATGATGACTGTTGAATACCAAATTCTTCATTTCCCCACATTGTTTCTATATTAGTTAAATGAATTAAATTTGCATCACCTGTTGTATCAATAAATGATTTAGCATAAACCTTATATTTATCTTCATCGTCCATTATTGTAACTGATACAATTTTGTTATCTACAACTTCAGCATCAATTAAAGATGTACATAAACGACAATCAACACTGGATTCCATCATCATATCATCCAGCACTAACTTAACTATTTCCGGATGGAAACGAACAGAAGCGTTCTTTGTACTTGGATTAACGACATAGTTGACGTCTTCCCCATATTCTTTAAGTCTAGTTAAGACTTCATCTCCTATGCCTTTAACACATTGTGTTGGTACTTCTCCCTTTGTATAAAATCCACAATAAGCACTTACCCATGAATTAGTCGCTTCACCACCAAAACAAGCTTTTCTTTCAACAAGTAAGGTTTTAGATCCTGTACGAGAGCTAGCTAAAGCACTTGCTACTCCAGCACTTCCTGCACCAACTACAACCACATCATAATTTAAAGTTTGCATAGTTACCTCCTACTTGTAGTTTATCGTAATCGCTTACATAAATATAATTAATTATCTTGATTATTTGAATAGATTTTTTCTATAATATTTGCATGAACTTTACACAATTAAAATACGCTATCACTTTAGCAAATGAAGGTAACTTTACTAAAGCTGCCGAAAAACTATATATCACCCAGCCTACTCTCTCTATTCAAATAAAAGAACTTGAAAAAGAGTTAAATCAGACTTTATTTATTAGAGCAAAAAAGAATATATGTCTTACAAAAGAAGGTGAACTTTTCATTTCTTTTGCCCGTCAAACTTTAAAAAATTACCAAAAATGTCAGAACGATATGATAATCGATCAAAACATTGGTGGTAAATTAAAAATCGGTTTGTATTGGATGTTTGGGTATAACGGTTTCGGTGAAATGATCAATCAATTTATTGATGAACACCCTTACGTCAAATGTTATCTAGTCATTGATGGTTCAGTTACTTTAGTGGAAAAAATATTGAATGATGAAATAGATGTTGCAATCATTGTTGGTACATACAGTATTGATGATAATGAATATATTAATTTGTCAAAATCTTTGGATTTATCACCACTTTGCGAATCCCCACTTGTATTATTAGCCAATAAAAATAGCGAATTAGCTACTAAAAAAACAATTACATTAGATGAATTAGATAATCTCTCACTATTTAATGTATCTAAAAAATCCAATATGCATCAAATGATTGATGATTATTTTAAAAAGAATGACATTAAGCCTAAAATTATTGGTAATAGCTCTGAAGCTGATATTTGTTTTCAAGTTGCAAAATATAATCTTGCCTATTCATTTGTAACTGCCAACACATATGAAAACTATGCTGATAAAGAAAATGTCGTTGCAGTAAACATATTACCAAGTATCACAAGAAAACTATATATGATTTCTTCTAAGGGGAATACATCACAACCTTTAGAAATATTCAAAAATTATATACAAAGTAATTTTTAGCAGCAAAAAACCTGGTTCATGCCAGGTAATTTTTACTTTTCTAATAAATCTTTTTGATAGTTCTTAGAAACATCCATCATATGTTGATAGAAATCTACGAAGTATTTTTCTAAATCTGCATTTTCTAAACGTGCTACATTTTTTGCAATAATTGCTTTTTCTCTAGATCCATCAAAGATTTGCATATTATTTTGTTTTTTATACTCTAGTACGCCTTCTACAGCTTTCATTCTTTGTTCAAATAGTTTAGTAATTTGTTCATCAATACTATCAATTTTAACTCTGCTTTCTTCTAATAAATTCATGTAAATTCCTCCGTTTTTATTCACTTAAAATTTATATATA
>CAJJTI010000086.1 GCA_905194705.1 uncultured Solobacterium sp.
CTAAAATCTGTAGAAGCCATCATAAAAACAGGAAAAGATATTATCTACTGCAATATCAGTGCAGAAGATAATATCAGCAGATATTGGTAAATATACATCGCCTTTATCAACATCTTTCGGAACCGTTGTATCAAAATCAACCATTCCCTTAACTAGACTACGCACAATTTTAATCTCTAATAATTTATCACTATATCTATGCAAATCATTCCACATTACAAACTGTGTAAACGAATAATTACCAATAGTAGCTACTTCTATAACATCCCATCCCTCTTTATCAATAATGGCTTTACGAATCATTAAAATGATTCTATTAACATCAACACCATGTTCATCTTGAGGTAAAGGATCTAAGCCGTTTATTTCAATCTTAAAATTTTGCTTCAGCATTTCAAGTAGAGTAATATTAAACTCAATATCTTCATCTCTTTTTCGTATACAATATCCTTTTCCTGCTTTTCTTGAAAGATCAATTGGGCATAAAACTAATGGAGAATATCTCACTGCTTTTGCATCCATCCATTTGAGCATACCTAAAGTCATATATAATGTATTTGCACCACTTTCTTCAAGGGCTGTTTTTGAAACTCTATACATCTTAGTAAGACTTGTATTTAAAGATTTTTCTGTTGAATATGCAAAAAGTTCTTTTTGTTTACCTGCTTCTTTAACAAAATCTTCATTTTTTCCGATATCTGCCAGCCCTTCTGGTGCTGGGTTACTGATACCTTCAACATAGAAAGGTTGTAATGAATATTCTTGTCCAATAGATAATTTATCTTCAAGAAGTGATAAAGAATGACATAATACAGGAATAATATTCTTTAATCTAATATTGATTAGTGAATTTCTTGAACTTAAATCTAATAATTTTCTTTCCCAATATTGAACTTTATCAATATCTTCTTTTTCAATTTCACCAATATTTTCTACAGACAATTCTTTAGCTTGATTTGTCACTTCAGAATTATCTCTTTCAGTATGTTCAAGTTTAATTGTAGAACCTTCTTTAATTCTTAATGGAAGTGGTCTATATCCATGATAAATGCGTAAACCTCTAATATCTATAATTGCTTCAAAACTAGGTTGCTCAATTGTCCTTGCGGCAATTTTAGCGGCATCATCAAAATCTATATTTTTTCCTGCACAGACACACGTACATTCAAATATTACAATTTCACTAATGCCATCCATTATTCTCTTGGTAACTTGGGTATAATCTTCAATAACACCATCTTTAAAGCAATTATCAACTAACCAGCAACCGCAATAAATATGCCCTTCATGAAGAATAAGAAGTGGATGTAAACCAATACTTTCAAGACATGATGCAAAATACAATGTAAGATCCATGCATGTCCCAACGTGATATTCAAGAATATCATCAACAAGACGAATTCTTTGACCTAAACCAAAACTAGTTGGTGGTTCGCTATAAACAATGTTCTTTAATTGGATTGCCGCATAAATAGCTGCAACCATTTGTTTGACTCTATTCGGATCTTGTGATTGATAAGCATCAAAAGAAGGATTTCCTGTCCATTCTTGAAGCCATTTTGATGAACCAATTGCAGTTTCTTTAATCAGAGGATGATTTGGTGTTACAAATGCAGAAAGTAATGCTTTAAGCTCTACTGGAAATACCGGGACAACTTTATCGTCACCAGTAAGAGCTAATGAACAGCTTCTCCAGAAATCAAAAGTACTTATTTCTGTTTCTTGTTCATTTGTATAAATTATCTCTCCTTTGTAAAGAACTTCAAATATAATAGTAGCAAACTCATTTTCAGTTAGTGAAAGAAGATATTCTACATTAAATTTAAAACTTAAACTTTCCGGTTCAACTGTCGATTCTGGTTCAATTGAAAAAGTTGGATTATTGATTGCTTCAAAAAGGCCATTAGAAGATTTTACATTAAAAGAAATATAATCAATTTTGGTTTTTGATAAATTTTCAATTTCAAAATAAATAGGTTTAAAAGCTCTCTGATTATGATAGTTAGCATAAGAAATATATCCAGACACATGAAAATTAATACGCAGTCTATCTATAACATCTTGCTTTGTTAATTCCATTTTTTATTCCTCTTTTCTATTTGAAATTATATCCTCAATATACGAGTAAATATATTTAGACTATTAGCATTATATTATAGATATTCTGATATTTGTTATTAAGCATATAAAAAGATTGAAGTTTTACCCTCAATCTTTTTACTGTTTATTATTCAACACCAATGATGAAACTGTATACAGGTTGTTTACCATCTTCAGCATCGATATCTACTTCATAGTTTTCTTCGATGAATTTTTGAATAGCTTCAAATTCTTCATCAGTAGCATCTTCACCACGAATCAGAGTAACAATTTCACTGTCTTCATCACACATCTGTTTGATCAGTTCACATGCAGCTTCAATTTTTTCTTTACTTGTAACGACAATATCTTTTTCTAAGATACCCATATAGTCACCAGCGTGAATTTCTCTACCGTCTACTGTTGTATCTTTAATAGCATATGTAATTGAACCGGTTTTAACGTGTTCAATCGCAGCCTTCATATCGGCACTGTTTTCTTCTACAGTACCTTCCGGGTTAAAGCTGATGCAGGCAGCTAATCCTTGTGGAACAGATTTTGTAGGTAATACAATAATATCTTTTCCTTCACTTACTGAAGCAGCCTGTTGAGCGGCCATAATAATATTTGAGTTGTTAGGCAAGATGAAGATATGACGCGCATTTACCTTTTTAATTGCACTGACGAAATCTTCTGTAGAAGGATTCATTGTTTGACCACCTGTCACAACAACGTCTGCTCTATAATCTAAGAATAATTTCTTTAAGCCTTCACCAGATCCTACCGTAATAATACCGAATTCTTTTTCTTCAGCAGGTTCTTCTTCCTCTTCTAAAATAGATGGTTTTAAACCTTCTTCTACATTGTCAATTTGAACTTTTACAAATTCACCATATCTTTGTCCTAGATTTAATACTTCACCTGGTGTAATAGAATATACACGAACTTTTAATAAAGATTCATCTAAAATAACTGTCATATTTTGGCCAAGTTTATTTAGTGATGATCTGAAACGATCTTCTTTATATAAATGAACACCACTGTCAGATAAGCGAAGAATAAATTCTACACAATAGCCACTTTCTTTAACAAAACTGTCTTTTGAAGCATTACTCTTGGAAGCTTCTTCAATTGGTGAACCTTCAATATATGCACGGAAACCAGTAAAAATTGCTAATAAGCCAGCTCCACCTGAGTCAACTACTCTAGCTTCTTTTAAAATAGGAAGTAGTTCTGGAGTACGATCCAAGGAAGCTTGTGCTTCTTTGCATAATACTTCTAAATATTCATTGATTGTTAATTCTGGATTTTGTTCTGCATATACATCAGCATAGTCTGTAGATTCACGAACAACTGTTAAAATTGTTCCTTCTACTGGTCTCATAACTGCTTTATATGCAAGCTTTGCACCATTTAACATTGCTTCTGCAAATTCTTTAACTGTTAATTCTTTTTTGTCCCCTACATATTGCTGGAATCCACGGAATATTTGTGAAAGGATAACACCAGAGTTACCTCTAGCTCCCATTAATAATCCTCTTGATAATGTTTTAGCAACTACAGATAACTGTTCGCTGCCTGATTTTTTAACTTCTGCAATACCATTATTAAAAGTTAAAGACATATTTGTACCTGTATCACCATCTGGTACAGGGAATACGTTTAATGCATCTACTTCTTTTTTACGATTTAATAAGTTATTACAGCCACTTTCAATCATTCCTTTGAAAGTTGCTCCACTAATTTTAACCATCTTTTCCTCCGTTATCCTATCACTTGAACACCTTGAACAAATACATTTACATTCAAGATTTCTTCTGTCAATGATTTTTCTAAGATATATTTAACTTTCTTTTGTGCTTCGGAAACAACTTCAGAAATTTTCACCCCAAAGCTAACAATAATATATAAATCAATTTCTAATCCACCATTAACACGTCTTACTACTACACCCTTAGTATAGTTTTCCATTTTTAGTAATTCAGCAAAACCATCTTTTAATGCTTTACGGCTTGCCATACCGACTACACCATAGCATTCAGTAATAACACCACCCGCTAATGTAGCAACGGCTTCTTCGGAAACAGTAATGCTTCCATAGTTTGTTTTCTTTTCAACTGTCATAGGTACTCTCCCACAAAATAATATTATAACAAATCATTGTACAATCACAACTTTATCCATTTTGTGTTGTATCAGATGTATCATCTTTTTCATTTTCTTCTTCAGGAATAATTAATACTCCTGTAGCATAATACCCTTTTTCATAGTTTTCTTCAAAGTTTTTATCTACAATGTCCTGGGCATATTCATCAATTGGGATAACTATCGGATTACCATTTTCATCAAGATACTGATTTCCATTTTTATCCGTATAGTAATGCTTTACAGCAGCATCTCCCCATTTATTATATATATAATCGCCATTTTCATCTAACCAATATTCATGAGTTATCGTTTCTTCATTCCAAGGACAAGCTCTACCTGATAAAGTTCTTTGATCACTTGTTCCTTCTGCATACAAGCAATAATCTTTATTTTTTAATTGTACATATGTTTCATGATAATTATTGATTAAAGAAATATTGTAATAATCTGTAAAGAAGTATCCACCTTCCCGCATTTGAATTTCTAGTGTCTCTTTATCATATTTCATACTGTATTGACGAATTTCGGAAATTTCTTCAATCATCTCTTCATCTATCTTCGCTAATGCCTGCGTCAACAAATGCGTTTGGTCATCTGTTGTAAAACCGACAATAAAAGGGATACGCGCAAGAATAGACATATATTCACTCTTTAATTCTGCTTTCTTACCATCAGAAAATAAAATATATGCTTTACCATCATCTTCATATCGATAGCCTACTGGTCTTTTTTCTGTTATCTGTAACTGAACAACATTATTTTGTAATAGTCTCACTTTACAATCTTCAACTAGTGGATTTTCTTTTATCTTTTTCGCAATGCGACTAGGAAACACCAAGAAATAACGTGTATTATAATCAATTCCTGAAATCTCTTCGACGATTTCATTTGTTAAGTAATTAGTACCTGTAACTGATAATGCCTTAACTTTACTGAATGGTAATAAGAAATAAACAGCAACAATAATAAAAACCGAGAAAACAATTGCCCATGAAAAAATACCACTTTGTTTCTTTGCAAAAGCTTCATTTTCTCGAAATATCTTTCTTTTTTCGATTAAGTTTTTAACTCCTTCATTTTTATCAGGAAAATCTTCCAGAGTTTTTTCTTTTTCTATCGCCAATTAAATTTCTCCACTTCCATATATAAATCTATATCATATTTATCTTTGACTGCTTTTTGAACATCAGTAACTAAAGTAATGAAATCTTTTGCGGATGCGTGATTTTCATTCACAATAAAATTAACATGTTTTTCTGATACTACAGCATCACCAATTCTTTTCCCTCTAAAACCAGCACCTTCAATAAGTTTCCATGCAGGAATTTCTTCTGGATTACGGAAAATACTGCCAGCGCTATGTTTATCTAAAGGTTGAGAATTCATTCTTCTTTCTCTACGGCTGTCCATTAGTTCTCTGATTTCTTTCTGATCACCTTTTTGAAGTGTCATCTTCACTGCTAAGATAATCCAGTCAGGATGCTTTTGGAATATACTTGTGCGGTAAGAAAAACCACAGTCTGCATTTTGAATCCATTCAATTTTGCCATCACGGTATACAGATACACTGTCAATTACATCTGCCATGGAACTTTTATAAGCTCCCGCATTCATAAATGTAACTCCACCTACTGTTCCTGGAATGCCACTTGCAAATTCTAACCCGGATAATTCATTTTTCATTGCTTCATAGCTTAAAGCAATAATTGAACAGCCAGCTTCAGCAACTAAATGCTCATTATCAAAATATGCATTGCATAAATAACGATCTAAACGAATGATTACACCATCAAACGGTTCATCTGAACATAATAAATTACTGCCCTTGCCAATCACTTTATAAGGAATATGATTTTGATTCAATTTGTTCATTACCCCTTGTAAAGATAATGTATTTTCTGGATATACCACATATCTTGCTACTCCACCTATTCTTAATGTTGTCATTTTAGAAAGGGGAATATTTTCTTCTACTTCTGCTAATGCTTCTAATTCTTTATATAAATCTATCATTGTAAATCCTCTAGCCAGCTTATCATTTTATAAGCGGCATCGTTATATTCTTCTTTTTTTGCTTTGTTTCTCATAAGAGATAATTTGTTTTCATCATCTAATAGAGTATTTATCGTATCACACAATACTTTTGCATTTAAATCTTTTTCTTCGATAATCATGGCTCCACCGTTTTCTGCTATTTCCATAGCATTATAGTACTGGTGATTGTTTGGAACATATGGACTAGGTACTAAAATACTAGCAACACCAAGAGCCATAATTTCACTTAATGTTGTTGCTCCAGCTCTACATATTGCTAACTTTGCATATTTTAAAGTCGTTAAACCATCTACATAAGGCACGATATGAATTCTATCGTTTTCTTGTGTTTTAAATACATATTCATTTGCCTTGCCATGAACGACTAGTATTTGTACATTTTCATTAATACCACCTAAAGACTCATCAATCACTTTAGCAACACTGCTTGAACCAAGTGATCCCATCATAAATAAAATATATGGTTCTTCAGGATTAATTCCATATTCTTTTAATTGATTCTTGTCAAAATCTTTAGAAGAAGCAATAGTGGCTTCTGGATTACCATAAACTCGTGTTTTAGCACTTGGGAATTGTTTTAAAGGACCATTAGAACTTAAAACAATCGCATCTGCATATTTTCCAAGCATAACATTTGCTTTTCCTGCAAATGAATTTTGTTCATGAATCATTGTAGGAATATGATAGCGAGAAGCAGCCAGTATTAAAGGAACACTGATATAATTACCAAAGCCGATACAAGCATCAGGCTGTTCCTGCTTTAATAATTTAGCACATTCATTTTGCGCTTTCAGTAAAGAGAAAGCAGAAGAAATTTTTGCACCAATTCCTCCATTCATTCCTGACATATGCATACCAATAAAACGATAACCTTTTGAAGGAATAATATCTTTCTCCATTCTGTTATCTGTTCCTAGAAATACAATCTCAATGTCACTATATTTCTGTTTTAATATTTCTGCAAAAGCAAGTGCTGGATAAATATGACCTCCAGTACCGCCTGTAGCTATCATTACCTTTTTCATGCGTTAATTATTTTAACATATTCAAACATAAGAAAGAATAAAAATAGGCATTTTGTGATACATTAGATATAGAACAACTCAAAGAAGACAGGAGGATAATTAAAAATGTTAATTAAAAGTACTAGAGTTTGGATATGTGGCAGGTTTTTATCTGCAATTATTGAGGTAGAAGATAAGAAAATCATTCGTATTTTACCTTACAGTGATCAAAAAGTTGATTATGATTTCGGTGACAAGCGTGTTTTACCAGGTTTTATTGACATCCATTGCCATGGAGCTTATGGCTTTGATACAAACTACGCTGATCCAGAAGGTTTAAAAAACTGGGCTAAAAATATTGTAAATGAAGGTATTACAAGTTTCTGCCCTACAACTATCACAGAATTAAAACCAGTTTTATTAAAAGCTGTTAAAAATGTAGCTGCTGTTAAAAAAGAAAATATTCCTGGTGCTGATATCTTAGGTATTCACTTTGAAGGACCATATCTAGATATGGAATATAAAGGAGCTCAACCTCCTGAAGCAATTGTTGCGCCATCTGTAGAAGAATTCAAAGAATATCAGGAAGCTGCTGAAGGTTTAATTAAAGTAATTACTTTAGCTCCTGAGCATGATCCTGACTTTGCTTTAACTAGATATTGCTCAAGCCACAACGTTGCTGTATCTATGGGACATACTGGCGCTACTTTTGAAGAAGCAAGCTTAGCTATTGCAAACGGTGTAACAAGTGTCACACATAC
>CAJJTI010000087.1 GCA_905194705.1 uncultured Solobacterium sp.
TCCAGTACCAGAGATATCTTTTAAAGACGGGTTATGGTTGACGCTTACTTACATACAATACTAATCCCTAATTATTCATGAGAGTTCATGAGATAAGAATTTTCTGAATCTCATTGTAGAAAACTGGAAGATTCTTGTCTTTTTCTTTTTGTGTGATATTTAATGCATGATGAAAACTGACACCTGCTTCTGCAGCTGCCATATTTTCTATGAGCCTTGTCATTTATATCTGTAATACTGCATTCCAGTATTTTATAAATGTTTTTGTCTATTGTATGAACTTGAAAATGACAATGAGTATTTTCTTGCGTGTTTTATTACTTTTACTGCTATCTTCTGATAATACATTCTGAATGTATTCATCGTTATTTTCTTGTCTTCATTTTCGAGTATTTCATTTTGAAATACATGAAATATATTGTAACTGATTTTAATAATTTTAGTGAAAGGGGTTTCATCTTTAAAAAATAGGAGTAGAATGTAAGAAAAGGTGTTAAACACCAAGAAGGAGATAATATGAAAAAATTATTAAAAATTGCATTATCGGGTTTAATGCTACTTTCAATGACTGCATGTGGAGGTGGTGAATCTGGTGCAACTGATTCAGGTGGTGATTTAATCGTTTATTCACCTAACTCAGACGCTCTTATCGAAGTACTTGAAACATTTGGTGAAAAGTACGGAATCAATGTACAAGTTGTATCAGCTGGTACAGGCGAATGTCTAGAAAGAATTTCTGCTGAAAAAGATAATCCTCAAGCAGACATTATGTATGGTGGTATGAACTATGCTAACTCATTTAATGAAGACTATGTTCCATTATTTGAACCATATGTAGCTGCTGGTGATGATAAACTTCCTGAAGCTTACCAAAACTTCAACGGTATTACTACTCACTATTGTCTAGATGGTTCTGCAGCATTATTAGTTAATGTTGATGAATATGAAAAATTAGGACTAAATATTGATGAATTCAAAGGTTATGCTGATTTATTAAGACCTGAACTAAAAGGTAAGATTGCTATGGGTGATCCTGCTAACTCATCAAGTGCCTGGGCAGAACTTACAAATATGCTATTAGTTATGGGCAAAGAACCATATGATGAAGCAGCTTGGGATTATGTAAATGACTTCATTAAGAACTTAAATGGAATTATGCTATCTTCCTCTTCTGCTATTTATAAAGGTGTAGTTGCTGGTGAATATGTAGTTGGTGTATCTTATGAAGATCCATGTGTTTCTCTATTAGTTGATGGTGCTAAGAATGTTAAACTTGTATATCCAGAAGAAGGTGCTGTATGGCTACCAGCTGGTATCGCAATTATCAAGAACGCTCCAAATATGGAAAACGCTAAAAAATTAGTTGACTGGATTATCTCTGATGAAGGACAAGCTGAAATTGCTAAGACTACTGCTAGACCAGTTAACCCTGAAATTTCTAATACAGCTGCTGAAATGACTCCATTCTCTGATATTAACGTTAAATACGAAGATATGGAATTATGTGGAACAAATAAAAAAGCTTGGCAAGCACGTTGGACAGAATTATTTAACGCTGCTCAATAATTGGAATTGAGGAGTTAGAATATGAGTAAATCAATTAAAGTACGCAATGCTGTAAAAAAGTATGGCGATCAGACAATCATTTCTAACTTATCGCTAGATATCAAGGAGGGTGAATTTTTCACTCTCCTTGGTCCTTCTGGCTGTGGTAAAACCACATTGTTAAGAATGATTGCCGGTTTTAATAGCATTGAAGGCGGCGATTTTTATTTTGGTGATACGAAAATAAATGATATCGATCCTGCCAAAAGAAATATTGGTATGGTTTTCCAAAACTATGCAATATTCCCTAATATGAACGTTGAAAAAAACGTAGCCTTCGGTTTAAAAAACCGTAAGTTACCAAAAGAAGAAATACAGGCGAAGACAGATCAATTTCTTAAATTAATGAAAATTGATGAATATCGCGATAGAATGCCAGAAAGATTATCTGGTGGTCAACAACAGCGTGTAGCTTTAGCTAGAGCTTTAGCTATTACTCCTGATGTTCTATTGATGGATGAACCATTATGTAATCTTGATGCCAAGTTAAGAGTTGAGATGCGTACCGTCATTAAAGAAATTCAAAATAGCGTTGGTATCACTACTGTTTATGTAACACATGACCAGGAAGAAGCAATGGCCGTCAGTGATAGAATCGCTGTTATGAATCATGGCGATATTCAACAAATTGGTACTCCAAAAGTTTTATATCAAAGACCTGCTAACCTCTTTGTTGCAACATTCATCGGACATACAAATGTTTTAGATGGCAAGTTAGTTGTAAAAGATGGTAAAGCTTATCTTCAATTAGCTAATGGATATGAAGTTCTAATGAATACAATTGAGGACTCTGAAATTAAGGAACAAGATGTTAAAGCAAGTATTCGTCCTGAAGAATTAGTTGTAAATAAAGATAATCAAGAAGGCTTAAAAGCAATTGTCGATGATGCTGTATTCTTAGGATTAAATACACACTATTTTGCTCACTTAGTTGATGGGGAAAAGATTGAAATTATTCAGGAATCACAAATTGATTCAATGATTGAAAAAGGAACAGAAATCAGTTTAAGTGTTAAAACAGAAAAGATAAATATCTTTGATAACGAAGGTAACCACAATTTAGTTAAAGGCGTTGTCAATGATTATGATATCTATAAGGATTAACTATGAATAAGACAGCTAACAAATATTTCGATATTTGGAAAGTGGTATCGATTTTAATCTTGTGTTTATATGGACTGTTTCTGTTATTTCCATTATTTAAACTTTTATATAATGCCTTTTTCCATAATGGCAGTTTCACATTAGAATATTTCCAGAATTTCTTTGCACAATCATATTATGTTAAATCGATATTTAACTCATTAAAAGTAAGTGTTTGTGCAACAGCATTATCATTGGCGATTGGTATCCCTCTTGCCTATTTCTATCAAATGTATGAAATTAAAGGCAAGACAATACTACAAGTATTAATTATCCTATGTTCTATGTCTGCTCCATTTATTGGTGCTTATTCATGGATTATGTTACTAGGAAGAAGTGGTGTAATTACTAAATTTATTGAAAGTATTATTCCTGTTAGAATACCTAATATTTATGGTTTTAATGGTATTTTATTAGTATTATCTTTACAGTTATTCCCACTTGTATTCCTCTATGTATCTGGAGCTTTAAAAAATATTGACAATTCACTTCTTGAAGCAAGTGAAAATATGGGCTGCAGTGGTGTAGAACGATTCTTCAAGATTGTTATACCTCTAAGTATGCCAACAATTATCGCTTCTGCATTAATGGTATTTATGAGAGCGTTCGCTGACTTTGGTACACCATTATTAATTGGTGAAGGTTATCAAACATTCCCAGTTATTATTTATAACTCATACTTTGCCGAAACTGGTGGAGATCATAACTTTGGTGCAGCAATTTCTGTTATTGCGATTGTTATTACAGCTGTAATTTTCTTAATTCAGAAATATATTAACGGAAAATTCACATTTACAATGAGTGCTTTACACCCTATTGAAAGAAAAGAAATTCATGGTGTACATAGTTTCTTTGTTAATTTATATTCATGGCTAGTTGTAGCAATTGCTTTCTTGCCACAGGTGTATGTTATTTATACATCGTTCTTGAAGACATCAGGAAAGATATTCTTAGATGGTTATTCTTTAGATTCTTATCGATATGCCTTCTCACATCTAACTAAAGCAATACCAAATACATTTATTATTGGTATATTAGCTCTTGTGATTATTATTGTACTAGCGATATTAATCGCATATCTAGTTGTAAGACGAAACAATGTCTTAAATAAGATTATTGATACTATCTCTATGGTACCTTATATTATTCCAGGTTCTGTAGTAGGTATCGCTCTTGTAATGGCATTCAATAAGAAACCTCTTGTTTTAACTGGTACGATGATTATCATGATTATCGCTCTTGTAATTAGACGTATCCCTTATACTATCAGATCTTCAACAGCAACATTACAGCAAATCTCTATTTCTGTTGAAGAAGCTGCTATTTCACTTGGTTCAAGTAAACTGAAGGCTTTTTTCAAGATTACTGTTCCAATGATGGCTAATGGTATTTTATCTGGTGCAATTATGTCCTGGGTAACAATAATTACTGAATTATCTACAGCGATTATCTTATATAACCTGAATACAATCACCTTGACTCTAGCAACATATACATATGTATCTAGAGGTAACTATGGTATAGCTGCAGCCTATGCAACTATCTTAACGGTAGCTACAACATTATCATTACTCATCTATATGAAAGTAACTGGTAATAAAGAAATTTCATTCTAATCGCATTAAGTTGGAAGTAAACCTTCCAACTTTTTTCTTTCCAAACAGTAATTAAACACCAAAATAATTAAATTTAAAGGGAGTGGCTTCACTTACTTTTTTACCTCTTAATACAACGTCACTTCCATCATATGCAAGTTTACTTGTATTCCATGCACATACATGAGCTACATGTATTCCATAGCTATATGCCAATCTCTCCACTGTATTTTGAATATCCTGATGCTTCTACACGGAAAGTTTAATCAAAAGATTTAATATTCATGATTAACATGTAGCCATTCATTATTTTTATCCGCAATCCAACCACCATCTGCTAATTCATACCATGTATAACCTTCAGCTTCTATTGTATTACTAGTACCAACTAAAATATCATATTGCTTAGCTAAACCAATTTGTTCAGCAGTAGTAGATGGTTCACTTCTGATCTTTATTGCATCTACATAAATCATTAATGTTATATTTGGTTTATCAGCTTCATATAATGTACCTACAAACCAAATTTCATTTGTATCTTTATTTCTGATTAAGAATAAGAAAGGCTTATCAAAATTTAGTTCTATCGTCTTAACAGGCACTTTAAATATATAATCATAGAATCCAGCATCACCAATACCACCAGCAAGAGTAATAGCACTAGCTTTAATACCTTCATTAGATAATTCAATTGTGGATTTATGCTTTGTTTCAACGCTAATTGCTTCATCGCTAATAATATTACCTAGATTAGCTTTGTTTATATCAAAAATATCTGTTATCCCCATCTTTTTCAAATCTTCGTCCAAATTTAAGTCATAAGTAAATGAAAATGTTGGAAATAATCCTTTTATTTCTGTTATATAACCTTCTTCAAAATCATCATATGAAGGTGCTTTTAAACTATTAATAATGTTGTTAATATCTTCATTACTTATCAAATCTATATATGAAGATAATTCTTCATTTGTTGGCATAATTGCAACAAATTGAAATTGAGTTCCATCATATTCTTTTAAATCTTTTGCAAAGGCATTGATAGAATCATCTAAATAATAATAAAAATCAGTAGATTCCCCATAATAGCCATAGTTTTGACTAATTTCATTCATATATTCTTCTAAATAATTATTAATAACTGTCTCACTATCACCTGTTCCATACAAAAATGACATTGCATATAACAAGTCTGATTTTTCATTCAAACTTTCTCTTAAATCATTCGCTACAGTTTCTCTAATATTATCTTCACCTAAATCATCAATAATGTCATATTTATTGGCTACTGCTGTAAAATTAGTTCCCTTAGCATTAGAACCATTGAATGCAAATATTGGATAAGAATCCTCAGAATAATCCATTACAAATGTAAAATATTGTTCATGAGCAGGAGTATAATCAAACATCTCTTGCAGTTTATTAACCCATTCCATATCTATTGCTAGAGCATTTATTATTAAAAACTTTAGTTCTGGGCTAAAACTTTCAATATAGTTATTAATCATATTAAATGTATTATTTGATATCCAATTATTGATATTAGCAGGATTAGTAAAACTATCCAATTCAAATTCTGCATTATATTTTTCTTTTATTGTTTCTAAAAAATTATCATTTACTTTATTTTCTAAAGTATCCTTTACGACTATCATATTAGCTAGAGAAAGATTTTCACTATTTGTATATGATTTTGGCACATAAGATCCAATAAGATTATCTAATTGTTCCTTAGTAGAACCCCTAGCTCCATCACTTAACATAGATAAACAATACTTAATTGATAATGGAGAATAAATGAAATTCTCCGACCTATTTTCGAGTTTCAAAATACGCAAATCAAAATCTTGTCCACTATTATCTATTACTGTTTCAACTTGCTCATTATTATGCGAAAGATTACTATTTCGTTTGATTGTTGCCCAGAACAAGCAACTAACATAAACAAAGATAAAAATACTACGATGATTTTTTTCATACTCTTACTCCCTAATTAATTTTTTCTAATGTTTCTTCTTTTTTCAACCAATTATAGACATATTCCATTTTATTAGAACTACTTTTAATATTTCCATTTCTTCAGGATAAGCATAATCACTCCCTCTTAAAATAATATTCTCATAATCCATTGATACATTTAATTTCCAAGTCAGGTACCTTCTTCTGATTCAAAAATTTCATAGCTAAAAACGCCATAAGGCGTTTTTATTATAAATTCTTTACAAAGATAACTGCCTTGTTTAAATCATTTTCATCAGGATGACCTTTGGCAATACCACCAATTAGTTTAAATGGTCCAAAAGTATCATATCCTTTACATCCAAATTTACCGATAACAGTAGCATTTTTCTTAGTCAATATTTTTTCTATAGATTTATAATTTGCACTTCCTCCATATGTACAAATCAAAAATACATTTTTATTATCAGGCAAATGTTTCTCAGCAAACTTTAATACTGACTCATGAAAATTAGATAAAAATATACCTGAAGCAAAACCAACCATATCATATTGAGATAAATCAACATTTGTTTCTTTCGTGGCATTGATTAAATCCACATGACATTCTTCAGCAATTCTTTTTACTACCTTTTTGGTATTACCATGATGTACTGAAGCATATACAATTACTTTTTTCATTAGTAATTCATCAAAAGTATCAATCACTTTAATTACTCCTGGTAACTTTTCATATTCTTCTTTTTTATTTGCTGAATTAACTACGATAATATGATGACAACCGGCTTCATAGGCACTCGTTATTCCACTGATGCTGTCTTCTATAATTAAACAATTTTTAATATCTACACCTATTACTTCTGCAGCTTTTTTAAACATTGCAATTTTATTTGCATATGTGCCATCATCATAAACAATATTATTTGGGTCTATCCAATGATCTAAATGAAAAGATTCCACAAAAAAATCAATATTTGGCTTAATTGAGGCCGATGCGATAGTAAAAGGAATATGATTTTCTTTTAAATGATCAAAATATTGTTCAGCACCTTTAACTAAATGAAAACTTTCTTTATCTTCTTTGCAGAATTCACGATAATACTCTTCTTTTAATGCTGAATATTTATCATTATCTTCTTTTGAGCAGTTACCACCATATAAATACTCAACAATTTTATTATTAGGCACCCCATTCATATGTTCGCGAAGTTCTTCTTCACTCACACCACATTTTCTAATATCTTGAGATATTTTAGACCACGCTAATACATGTTTTGGATTATCCAAAAACAATGTTCCATTAAAATCAAATATCACACCTTTAGTATTAAGCATGCTTAATTTCTCCCTCTAAATACTTTTAAAATTTCTAAAGTAGCTTCTTTTGATGCAATTGGACTTTCTATTAATCCCCTGTTTATACAATCACAAAAATGTTTTACTTCATACATGAAATCACCTAGCATTTCACATTCTATTTCTTCAATATCACTTCCTGAAACATATTTACCTTTACCTGTTTTCCAAAAGTTTTCTATTTCAAAGTAGCCTGAATCTGTATAAATAAATATTTTATTTATTGTTTTTAATTCTAATCCAGAAGTGCAGGTAGCTAAAACACCATTTTCATAAAGAATCGTTGTCTGACTAAGTACATCAAGTCCTTCATCATTTTTTTTACTGATAGTAACTGTATCTTTCACTTTTGAATCAGCTAAAAAATTAC
>CAJJTI010000088.1 GCA_905194705.1 uncultured Solobacterium sp.
TGGCGGGCAAACGAAAAATGTAGAAACGCCATTAGGTAAAGTATTGTATGGTCATGGCAATACATATAATGGTGGTCAAGAAGGCTTTATCAATGACTCTGTTATTGCAACTTATATGCATGGACCATTATTACCAAAAAATCCAATTATTGCGGATATTCTAATTAAAAGAGCTTTAAAGAAAAAGTATGGTGAAGTCTCTTTAAAAGAGCTTGATGATACTTTAGAAAATAAAGCTAGAGAAGTAATGTTAAATCGTTTGATTCATTCAAAGTAAAAGGAGAGAGATTATGTGTGTATTTTGTAGTATTGTAGATCATACTATTCCAAGCAGAGTAGTATATGAAGATGATGATGTATTAGCTATTCTGGACATTAATCCACTAAGCAAAGGTCATACAATTGTTATGCCTAAAAAGCATGTAACTTGTTTTTTAGAATCAGATTATGAAACAGTATCTAAAGTAATGAAGGTTACTCATGAGTTAGCAAAAAAAATTACAGCTAATTTAAACGCAGATGGCTGTAATGTTGTTACTAATTGCAGAGAAGCAGCTGGACAATCTGTAGATCATATGCATTTCCATATTATTCCTAGATACAAAGGTGATAATGCCGTTGTATTCAACCAAACTGAAGAAAAACTGGATCTTGATGAAGTTTTAAAAGAGATGAAGGGTTAAAAAATGAAGATTGTAGTTCCTTATGATAATGGAATGGTATTTGGTCATTTCGGACAAACGAAACAATTTAAGGTATACCTAGCGGAAGATAGTAAAGTAATTAGTTCCAGACTAGTTTTAGCTGATCCAATGGGTCATCAAGCTCTAGGAAAGCAAATTGTTAATATGAACGCTGATGTAGTTATTTGTGGTGGTTTAGGTAAACCAATGTTAGAAATATTAAAAAGTGGCAATTTAGAAGTATGTTCTGGAGTTTCTATGGAAGCTGATAAAGCAGTTGAAAAATATTTACTTGGAACATTAAATTATTCTAAAGATGCTCAACTTTGTAACTGCAGTCACGAACACTAATCAAAAATCATAAAAAATAATCGCTAAAAGGTGCAAGAAATTGCATCTTTTTAAGTGAAAAAGAATGTCCATTTATGTTAATTATATGTAATACAATATTAAAATATTAATAATAAAAGGGGGATTAAATGGAATTAGTAGATGAACAATATAAAAAAATGACAGAAACTCCTGTTACAAAATTAATATTGATGTTAGGTATACCAACAATTATCAGTATGCTCGTTACCAATATTTATAACATGGCGGATACATATTTTGTAGGTACACTTGGTACCAGTGCTTCTGGTGCTACAGGAATCGTATTTGGTTTAATGTCAGTTTTACAGGCTTTTGGATTCATGTTTGGTCATGGTGCTGGATCTAATATTTCTAGAAAATTAGGTGGTCACGATATTGAAAGTGCAAGAGTTTATGCTTCAACAAGTTTTTTTGGATCAATATTTGCTGGTTTAGTCATCATGATTATTGGTTTAGTATTTATGGATCCAGTGATGTATTTATTTGGTAGTACGGATACAATTCTTCCATATGCTAGAACTTATGCTTTATATATATTAATTGCAGGTCCTGCTCTAACTTCATCTTGTGTAATGAATAATATTCTCCGCTATGAAGGAAAAGCATTTTATGCAATGCTTGGATTAACATCTGGTGGCATATTAAATATATTCTTGGATGCTTTGTTTGTTCAGAAATTAAACATTGGTATTGCTGGAGCAGGACTTGCAACGGCTGTGTCACAATATATCAGCTGGGGAATTTTATTATTACCGTATCTTCAAGGAAAGACACAAAGTCAGTTTCATTTCAAATATATTACAAAAGATATTCATGTATTTAATTCAATCGTTTCTGTCGGCAGTCCTTCTTTAGCAAGACAAGGTTTAAATTCTATCAGTACGATGGTATTAAATTCATGTGCAGGTGTTTATGGAGACTCAGCTATTGCGGCTATTTCTATTGTAAATAGAATATGTAATTTCTTATTTTGTGTAGCAACAGGGATTGGACAGGGATTTCAACCAGTCAGTGCATTCAACTATGGTGCAGGGATATACAGCAGGGTAAAAAAAGGATTTAAAGCAACATTTATTATGGGATTAATTGTAATGATTGCTTTAGGAGTATTTGGTTATACAAACGCAACTACACTTGTTAGAATATTTAGAGATGATATTGAAGTAATTCAAATTGGTGAAAAAGCATTAAGATATCAATGTATTGGATTATGGTTAATGCCATTAACCTTATATGGAAATATGTTATTCCAGTCAATTGGTAAAGCAAAAACAGCCTTGTTTCTAGCTTGTTTAAGAAGTGGATTTGTTTTAATACCAGTATTATTTATTACAACACATTTCTTTGGAATATTTGGCTTAGAAATAGCACAGGCAATATCAGAAGTATTATCTTCATTAATTACAATTCCATTTATTGTAATATTCTTAAAAAACTTGCCAGTAGATGCAAAACGCTAATTAATTGATATATTTACGACAAAAAGATGGAGAGATTTCTTCATCTTTTTGTTTCATAAAAAAAGGAACAGTGATTAGCTGTTCCTAGTAAGTATGATTTAGATTTTATTTAGATTGAACTAATGCTTCTGGATTATTTTCTTCAAGAGCATTGTATAAGTTGATATCATAAACAGTGAAGTTATATTTTTTGAAGAAATATGTGATTGCATCTTTCTTTACTGCATCAGTACTGCTGATACTGCTCTTGAATTCATCTTTGAAATTATTTGCATCTGTTTCATCAACATGAATCAAGTAAGTTGTTCCACTTGATGAACTATTTACTTTAGCCCAACCATCATCTGGTTTATTACTTCTGATAACGGCAAGAGCTTCTGCATCATAACTTGTTGAGTTAATTGTTACGATTTCTGAATCTCCAGATTTGTTGCTGTCATAATTTTTAGCAGCTTCAGCAGCAGATAAACTGCCATCTTTTAATGCAGATAAGGCATTATCAGCTTTATCTTCTTCAGAGAAGGATAAGATAGTAGCTTTAACTGGTGTATATTCAAGAACTAAAGCATCGTATTCTTCATCAATATATTTGTTTGTTAATTCAGCAGTTTGAAGACTTGTAATATATGTATCTTTATAATCATCTTCAGTCATGTTATTTGAATCAAGCATAGAAGTAAATTGATCGCCATAGTAGTTTTTATACATTTCTACAATGCTGTCTGCTTGTTCTTTCATTTCATCAGTAATTTCGATTTCGTTATTAGCGATGATATGTTTTGCATCTGTAACAGCTTGTGTATAGCCATAACTTGCAAATAGAGTAGAATATACTTCACCTTTAGTAATAGCAGTCTTGCCAACTTTCATTACAACAGTTGATTTATCCTTTAAACTTGCTGTAGCATCTGAACATCCTGTAATTGTTGATAAAGCTAACAAAGAAGATGCTAATAAAACGATATTTTTATTTTTCATGTTCTTTTTTCTCCTTACTCATCAATTCCATAATAGGATTTTAATGCTTTTTCAAGCTCTGTATTACCGTTAAAGTCCATACCTAATTCTTCTGCTTTAGCAAAGACTGCTTTAGGTGTAATTGTTGAATCACTTGAAACTAAACTTTCATATGGATCAACTTTTTCTGTAATTGTTTCAACTGTTGGACTAGGTGTTGCATTTGGATCTGCAGTTGCTTCTGGTGTAGCTGTTGCTTTTGGTGTATTTACAAATGTTTCTAATGTGTCAGCTGTTGAAGCGTTACATTTAATTCTGAAATAACCGAAGTTTGAAGAATATACCCAATCACTGATTTCACCTTCATTTAGCTTTAATGAAGCTTCTAAGAATGAACTATCTAAATTAGAAGTGTTTACATCGATTGTACCAAGCTCGCCACCACTAGAAGCAGTACTTGTATCTTCTGAGTAGTTAGCAGCAATAGTAGCGAAATCTTCACCAGCAGCTAAAGCATCATTAACTTTTTGCATACGACTTTCTTCGTCTTTGTTTGGTGTTGCTGTTTTTTCACTGTCTTCACTGAATTTAACTAAGATATAAGAAATATTTCTGATTTGTAGTTCATCAAAGTGTTCTTTTGCATAGTCTTTAGATACAGATAATAACTTCTGATAATCAATTAGATATTGTTTTAAATCGTCATATCCATTTGTATATCCTAATGCTTTTAATGTAGATCCTAATACTTCTTTATAAGTAGAAGGGTATTGATACATGTAGTTTTGTTCAATAATAGGACCTTGTGAATTTGCATAAGTCTTCATTTCTGTAGTAGTTTCAACGCTTTGGTCTAAAACTGCTCTTTGGAATAATGAAGCAACAGTACTGATTCCACCGCTCTTGTATAAACTGTCATAGAATTCACTAGTTGTTACATCTTCATTGTTAACAGAGTAAACTACATCTTCTCCATTAACATTTTTGCCCTTTAACTTTCCTTTGTTTGTGTCATATATGTAGAATACGCTCATTGACGCAAATGCTACTGTCAATAAGCACACAAACCAATTTTTTTTCAAAAATGTGCTCATAAAGCCTCCTTAAAAACGCTTAGTTATTATATGATATCAAGAGTGTTTATGCAATTTAAGTATGTATTTCTAATCTGAATTTTATCTGAATTTTGATACAATTATAGTCAGGTGTCGTTTTAGAGAAATCATATTTATCAATATTTTATTATTGTTGTGCTATAATCACGCTGTTGAAGGAGCTTTATATGAAAGAATTAGTAATAAAAGATCTTCATGTTTCCGTAGAAGATAAAGAAATATTAAAAGGTGTAAGTTTAACCGTTGGAGAAGGTGAAACACATGCACTTATGGGTCCAAATGGTAATGGTAAATCAACATTACTTGCGGCGATAATGGGTAACCCAAAATATACTGTTACAAGTGGTTCTATCACTTATGACGGCAAAGATTTATTAAGTATGCCAGTTAATGAAAGAAGTATTGCTGGTGTATTTTTAGCGATGCAATATCCACAAGAAATTCCAGGTGTAACAAATAGTGATTTCTTACGTGCAGCGATGAATGTTCGTAGAGAAAATCCTGTATCTTTATTTACTTTCATTAAATCAATGGAAAAAACAATTGATGATTTACAAATGAAAGAAGATTTAGCACACCGTTTCTTAAACGAAGGTTTTTCAGGTGGTGAAAAGAAGAGAAATGAAGTTGTACAGATGGAAATGCTAAAACCATCTTTATCAATGTTAGATGAAATCGATTCAGGACTAGATGTAGATGCAATGCATATTGTTGCTGGAGCCGTGAATAAATTACAAAAAGAAACAAATATGAGTATGATTATTGTTTCTCACTATGACCGTTTCTTCGAATTAATTGAACCATCAAAGACACATGTTCTTATTGATGGAAAGATTGTTCTTGAAGGAGATGGAGAATTAGCAAAGAAGATTGATAGAGAAGGATATGACTGGATTTATAAAGAATATGATTTAGCTCCAGCACAAAAAGAAGAAGCAAAACGTCCTGTATCAATTGGTACTTGTGCAGTTCGTACAGTAACAACGGGGAAATAAAGTATGAATATCATTAATGAAACAACAGATATTTTATTATCTAGTGGATATAGTGAATATTGCATACGTGCAGATAGAGATATTGAAATCTCTTTTCGTGGATATGAAAAAAGTGAAGTATATATCTGCATAGAAAAAGCTAAGAAAGTGATTATCCGCTCTTTTGCCGGAAAAAATAGTGATATCAAGTTTTTACTATGGAATAATACAGCTTCATTATTAGATATCAACGAAACATATGATGTTATGCAAAATTCAAATGTAGTTGTTGCGTATGGCGAATGTAATGAAGCTGATACAAAACGAAATACATATATGGCATTACGTGGAGAAAATGCTACAGGTAAATTATCCAGTGCACTTTTAGTTAAAAATAAAAAAGATATTAAATTACAGTTAGTTAATTTTGCAAAACGTACAACAGGTAATATTGAAAATTATGGTGTTGTATTAAAAGATGGCAAACTGATGATTGATGCAATCGGCAAGATTGTAAAAGGAGCATCACGTTCTGAAAGTCATCAATCAAGCCGTGCTATGAGTTTTGCAAGTGGTCAAAGTACAACAATTCTTCCAGAATTATTAATTGATGAAAATGATGTACAGGCAAGTCATGCAATGAGCATTGGCAGGGTAGATGAAAATCAACTTTACTACATGATGTCTAGAGGTTTATCTGTTGAAGCTTGTACAGCTTTAATTAGTACTGGTTATTTAATGCCTATTACTAGAGTTTTAGAAGATAAAGAATTAAGTGAAAAATTAACAAAAGAAATGGAAAGGAAGATGGCAGAGTTATGCTAGATGTTGAAAAGATTCGACTAGATTTTCCTATGATACAAAATCATCCAGATCTTGTATATTTTGATAATGGTGCTACTACTTTAAAGCCTAAAGCGGTTATAGATGCAGTCAGTAATTTCTATGAATATTCAACAACCAATGTTCATCGTGGAGATTACACTTTAGCTGCTAAAACAGATGCTTTATATGATAGTGCAAGAGATGTCGTAGCTAAATTTATCAATTGTCAAAGTAAAGAAGTTGCTTTTATGCATAATGATACAGAAGTGATGAATCAGATTGCTTATGGTTTAAAAAGCTTCTGGCTTCAAAAAGGTGATGTTGTTTTAACAACGGAAAATGAACATGCAAGTAACCTGCTACCATGGTATCGATTAGAAAAAGAAATTGGTATTAAAGTGGAATATATACCAGTAGGAAAAGATGGCGTTATCCATATAGAAGATGCTGCTAAAGCGATGCATGATAAAGTAAAAGTTATTTCCATTGCGGAAGTAACTAATGTATTAGGTGCTTTACAGCCAGTGAAAGAATTAGCTAAACTTGCTCATCAAAACCATGCTTATATCGTTGTTGATGGAGCTCAAAGTGTTCCTCATCATAAAACTGATGTGCAGGATGCAGATATTGATTTCTTAGCATTCTCTGCACATAAAATGTGTGGACCATCAGGTGTTGGTGTTCTCTATGGAAAGTTTGATTTACTTGAAAAGATGGAACCAATGTTATTAGGTGGAGGAATGAATTCCAGATTTGAATCATGTGGAGATATGTTATTAAAACCTGCACCTACTAAATTTGAGGCGGGTACACCAAATATTGAAGGTGTTATTGGCTGTAAAGCTGCGATTGAATATTTAGATAGTATCGGCATGGATAATATCGAGGAATATGAAAAAGAGTTAAGAGTTTATTTTGCTGAAAAAGTTAAAAAATTAGATAACATTGAATTTTATAATCCCGATAATATTCATGGACCGGTTATATTTAATGCTAAGGGTGTTTTTGCACAAGATGCTGCAAGTTTCTTGTCTTCAAAAAATATAGCTGTTAGATCAGGTAATCACTGTGCCAAAATTCTACATGAGATTATCGGTACAGATGCGACAATTCGAGCTTCATTGTATTTCTATAATACAAAAGAAGAAGTTGATAAATGCATAGCAGCGATGAAAGAAATAACACTTGAAAATGCGATAGGTATTTTCTTCTAGGAGGGTAATATGAGTGATACAAGTTTATTAGACAATCCAGATATTCTTCGTTCAATGATTATGGATCATTATCAATATCCAAGAAATCATGTCCTAGTAGAAAATGATCCAAAATATAACTCAAAACATATGGCAAGTGACAG